>SUXY01000070.1 GCA_015060705.1 Bacteroides sp.
ACTCAGATTGCCGCTGAACGTGGTTTGATTCTCGTAGATACCAAATACGAATTTGGCAAGCACAATGGCACTATCTATTTGATGGATGAAATCCACACTCCGGATTCTAGCCGTTACTTCTATGCAGAAGGCTATCAGGAACGTTTCGAAAAGGGTGAAGCACAGAAGCAGCTTTCCAAGGAATTCGTTCGTGAATGGTTGATGGACAATGGTTTCCAAGGTAAGGAAGGTCAGCAAGTGCCTGAAATGACCGACGAAATCGTGAGCTCTATCAGCGAACGCTACATGGAATTGTTCGAAAGCATCACTGGTGAAAAGTTCGTGAAGGCCGATGTAGACAGCATCGCTGAACGCATTGAAAAGAACGTGACTGAATATTTGAAATAAGATGACGAATTACCCACAAGAAAGCATCAAGCCTTACAACGAGGACGAAAAGAAAAGCGTACAAGTAGAACGCATGTTCGATAACATTGCTCCTGCTTATGACCAGCTGAACCATACCCTGTCCTGGGGCATCGACAAGAGTTGGCGCAAGAGAGCCATCAACTGGCTCAAGCCTTTTCAACCTCAACGAATGATGGACGTAGCTACCGGTACCGGTGACTTCGCCATCCAAGCGTGCCGTGTACTCAATCCCCAAGAATTGATTGGCACTGATATCAGCGAAGGTATGATGAATGTGGGACGTCAGAAAGTAAAAGATGCAGGATTGGAGAGCCGTATCTCCTTTGCAAAAGAGGATTGTACGGCCCTCACCTTTCCCGATAAACGCTTCGATGCGATTACCGTTGCTTTTGGTGTGCGCAACTTCGAAGACCTCGACAAAGGCTTGAGAGAAATACATCGGGTACTCGACGACAACGGGAAGCTCGTTATCCTCGAACTCTCCGAACCGGATTGGTTCCCGATGAAACAGCTCTATGCCCTTTATTCCAAAGTGGTCATCCCGGCACTAGGCAAACTTCTGTCGAAAGACCGTAGTGCATATACCTACTTACCGCAGTCTATCAAGGCATTCCCGCAAGGCGAAGTCATGAAGGAAATCATTTTGAAAGCAGGTTTCAGCGAAGCTCATTTCAAGCGGTTGACATTAGGTATCTGCACACTTTATACAGCGACTAAATAATTTAAAAATTACCGTTATGAATAAATTCGGTTTGATTGGCTACCCGCTCGGACATTCCTTCTCGAAAAACTTCTTCAACCAGAAGTTCCAATCCGAAGGCATTGACGCCGAGTATATCAATTTTGAAATCCCTAGCATCGACCAGTTGCCCAACATCTTGTTGAGCAATCCGGATTTGACAGGATTGAACGTTACCATTCCTTACAAAGAACAAGTAATTCCTTACTTGGATGAACTTGCTCCAGACGCCAAAGCAATTGGCGCTGTGAATGTCATCAAGATTCGCAAGCAAAAGGGAAAGTTGAAGTTGATTGGTTACAACTCCGATATCATCGGTTTTACGGATTCCATTGAACCTTTGTTGGAAGCTCAGCACAAGAAGGCTTTGATTCTGGGTACTGGTGGAGCATCAAAGGCTATCTACCACGGATTGAAGAAACTTGGTTTGGAAGCCAAGTTTGTTTCCCGTACAGCACGCGAAGGCATGTTCACTTACGAAGACCTGACCAAGGAAGTGATGGACGAATACAAAGTTATCGTCAACTGTACACCGGTAGGTATGTATCCTCGTGCCAATGAATATCCGAACATTCCATACGAATACATCACCCACAACCATTTGCTATATGATTTGTTGTACAATCCCGACACAACTCTTTTCATGAAAAAAGGAGCGGACAAGGGAGCCGTTGTCAAGAATGGTTTGGAAATGTTGTTATTGCAAGCATTTGCGGCTTGGGATATTTGGAACGAATAATCGGTCAGTGTGAGGAAAAAGTTTTTTTTAGGCATAGGCATAAGCATATCGATCTTGGTTGCCCTCCTTTGGGCAGCCAGTTCGTTTATGCTCAATTATTCCCTCAGTCCCATTAATCGGGGTAAGGATTTGCAAGGTTCTTGGGAATACATGTTCGAGAATTATCCCGGGCTTCGAGCATGGAAAGACAGTCTCCAACAAGCCGATGCCTTGAAAGATACGTTCATCTATGCCCCAGACCAAACCCGACTTCATGCATTTTATGTCGCAGCACCAACTCCAACATCAAAAACAGCCGTCATCGTTCATGGATATACAGACAATGCTATCCGCATGATGATGATTGGTTACATGTACAACCGAAGTTTAGGCTACAACATTCTGTTGCCCGATTTGCAATATAGCGGACAAAGCGACGGGAATTACCTTCAAATGGGATGGCTTGACCGCAAGGATGTCATGCAATGGATGAATGTTGCCAACCAAATTTATGGCGATAGCACCCAAATGGTAATACATGGAATCTCCATGGGCGGTGCAACAACCATGATGGTGTCTGGCGAACCGCAACCCGACTATGTAAAATGTTTTGTAGACGATTGTGGATACACATCGGTTTGGGACCAATTCGGGAAAGAGCTGAAAGAACAATTCGGATTGCCGGAAATACCTTTGATGTATACCGCCAGTTGGTTATGCAACCTAAAATACGGCTGGAACTTTACCGAGGCTTCCGCATTGGAACAAGTCAAGAAATGCCAATTGCCCATGCTCTTCATTCATGGAGAAAAAGACGATTATGTACCTACCTGGATGGTTTACCAACTGTATGAAGCCAAACCACAGCCTAAAGAATTGTGGATTGTTCCGAATGCCGATCATGCCACTTCTTACAAACTGAACAAAGAAACATACACTGAAAAAGTGAAACTATTTACCGACAAGTACATTCAATGAGAAAATTACTTTTCATACTCACATTCATCGGTTTGCTGGGAGGTATCTCCTTACAAGCAAAAGAATACACCATTCAGGAAATACCAATGGTGCATTTGCAAGACCGTACCCGTTACGTAAGCAATCCCGACAATATCCTTTCCCCGTCGGCTGTTGCGACCATGGACAGTATTCTTTATGCTTTGGAAGAAAAAACCGGTATACAGACATTAGTGGTAGCTGTAACTGGCATTGAAGGAGGCGACTGTTTCGATTTTGCCTACCGTTTGGGAAAAGAAATGGGAGTCGGCCAAAAGGAACGCGACAATGGCTTGGTCATCCTACTATCCACTGACGAACGATGCATCCAGTTTGCTACTGGCTACGGATTGGAAGGTGTTCTTCCAGATGCCATTTGCAAACGTATCCAAAGCCGATACATGGTGAAACATTTGGGCAAGGAAGACTGGAATACCGGTATGGTAGAAGGCATCCGTGCCGTGAATGCCTACTTGGATGGTTCCATGGAGAATATCGGTGGCCAAGAAGAAGATGACGATACAGCTATTTTAATCTTCTTGGCATTTATATTTGGTGGTGTCATCCTATTTACTTTGATTGTAGCATATTTCGGCAACCGATGCCCGAAATGCAAGAAACGTCATGCGCTCCAACGAGTTTCTTCACAAGTGGTATCTCGCAAATTAGGAGTGATAACCTCAGAAGTAACCTATCTCTGCAAATATTGCGGACATCGCCATGTCACCAAAGAACAATCATCCGATCCCAACTTCCGTGGCCCTAGAGGTGGAAGCACGATCTTCATGGGTGGCGGAGGATTCGGCCGAGGCGGTGGCGGTTTCAGCGGAGGAAGCTTCGGTGGAGGAAGTTTCGGAGGCGGTGGTGCCGGTAGCCGTTTTTAATGAAATTAGAAAACAATTAATATTTATAGAAACATGAAGAAATCAACAATTATCTTGATTGCTATTATCGCAATCGCTGCCATTTGGGGCGTAAGCGCATACAATGGTTTAGTAAAGATGGACGAATCTGTCAATACTGCATGGAGTAACGTGGAAAACCAATATCAACGTCGTGCCGACTTGATCCCTAATCTCGTAAACACAGTGAAAGGTTATGCCGCTCACGAAAAGGAAACATTGGAAGCTGTGATGGCTGCCCGTTCGAAGGCTACCCAAATGACAATCGACGCAGACAATCTGACTCCGGAAAAGTTGCAGGAATACCAGAAGGCACAAGGTGAAATCGGTTCTGCTTTGGGCCGTTTGTTGGCTATCACCGAAGCATATCCTGATTTGAAGGCCAATGAAAACTTCAAGGAATTGCAGGCTCAGTTGGAAGGTACTGAAAACCGCATCAGTGTGGAACGTCGCAACTTCAACGAAGTAGCACGCACTTATAACACTTCCATCCGTACATTCCCGAAGACCATCATCGCTGGTATGTGTGGTTTTGACAAGCGCCCGTACTTCGAAGCGGAAGAAGGTGCCAACAAGGCTCCGGAAGTAAAATTCTAATTTACAACCTGTCATTCAGAGGAGCATAGCGACGAAGACGAGTTGTTGAGGACTCTGTCCGAAAAATCTCGGAATGACAAAATATGATGTAAAACCAATGTTCAATTCTTTTGGAAACATATTCAGATTGACCAGTTTCGGCGAATCACACGGTCCGGGTATTGGGGGCGTAATTGACGGCTTTCCTGCCGGCATCACCATCGATATGGACTTTGTACAACAGGAACTGAACCGCCGTCGTCCTGGTCAATCCTTGCTGACAACCAGTCGTCAGGAACCGGATAGAGTGGAATTTCTTTCAGGAATCTTCGAAGGAAAGTCTACCGGTTGTCCTATCGGTTTCATCGTATGGAACAAGAATCAACATTCCAACGATTACGAAAATATCCGCAACCTATTCCGTCCTTCACATGCCGACTTTACTTATCTACAAAAGTATGGCATCCGTGATCATCGGGGCGGTGGACGTTCTTCGGCACGTGAGACCATTTCACGGGTAGTAGCCGGTGCTTTGGCCAAACAAGCGTTGAAGCAACTGGGCATCAGTGTCACTGCGTACACTTCTCAAGTTGGCGACATCAAGTTAGAAAAGAACTACAAGGAATACAACCTCGACCTAATTGAAACCAACGATGTACGTTGTCCAGATACAGCAAAAGCCGAAGAAATGGTTACTCTCATCAAACAAGTAAAAGCCGATGGTGATACCATTGGGGGTGTTATCAGTTGTGTTATCAAGGGATGTCCTATCGGTTTGGGCCAACCCGCATTTGGTAAACTTCATGCCGCCCTTGGCAACGCCATGCTCAGCATCAATGCCGTAAAGGGATTTGCCTATGGTGAAGGTTTTGATTCCATGAACTTACGCGGAAGCCAACAGAACGATGTGTTCTACAACGACCACGGACGTATCACCACACATACCAATCATTCGGGAGGTATTCAAGGCGGTATCAGTAACGGTCAGGACATCTATTTCCGTGTAGCCTTCAAACCGGTCGCAACCTTGTTGATGGAACAACATACCGTCAACATCAATGGCATCGATACCACCATGAAGGCCAAAGGCCGTCATGACCCTTGCGTACTTCCACGGGCGGTCCCTATCGTCGAAGCCATGGCAGCCATGACAATCTTGGATTATTACTTGATTGACCGGACCACTCAGTTATAAAAAAATAAAAACGCTTGTATTCACCACAAATACAAGCGTTTTTTATGCTTTTATTTTTTACTTTGCCATAGAAGCATTAACTTTATCCACAAATTAAATTTAATTCTATGGAAGTTAAACAATACATTAAAGAAAACGAGGCACGGTTCATGGAAGAATTGTTCAGCCTCATCCGCATCCCTAGTATCAGCGCACTCCCTCAGCACAAGGACGACATGTTGGCTTGTGCCGAACGCTGGAAACAATTGTTGCTCGAAGCCGGAGCCGACAAGGCAGAAGTAATGCCTTCAGCAGGTAACCCATTGGTATATGCAGAAAAGCACATCAGCGACGACGCACCTACCGTACTCATCTATGCTCACTATGACGTGATGCCTGCCGAACCACTGGAACTTTGGAAGAGCGAACCATTCGAACCAGAAATCCGTGACGGTCGCATTTGGGCCCGTGGTGCTGACGACGACAAGGGTCAAGGCATGATTCAAGCCAAAGCTTTCGAATATGTGGTAAAGAAAGGCTTGTTGAAGCACAACGTGAAATTCATCTTCGAAGGCGAAGAAGAAATCGGTTCACCAAGTTTGAACGCATTCATTAAGGAACACAAGGAATTGTTGAAGGCCGACGTGATTTTGGTTTCCGATACTTCCATGCTCGGTGCAGAACTCCCGTCATTGACTACCGGTCTCCGCGGCTTGGCTTATTGGGAAATCGAAGTGACAGGTCCAAACCGCGACTTGCACTCGGGTCACTTCGGCGGTGCCGTAGCTAATCCAATCAATACCCTTTGTGATCTTATCTCAAAAGTAGTGGACGAAGACGGACGCATCACCATTCCTCACTTCTATGACAAGGTGGAAGAAGTTCCGGCAGCCGAGCGTGAAATGATTGCACAGATTCCATTCGACGAACAGAAGTATATGGATGCCATCGGCGTGAAACAATTGAAGGGCGAAAAGGGTTACTCTACCCTCGAACGCAACAGCTGTCGCCCGTCATTCGATGTATGCGGCATCTGGGGTGGTTATACCGGTGAAGGTTCGAAGACCGTTCTTCCTTCGAAGGCATACGCCAAGGTTTCTTGCCGCTTGGTTCCTCATCAAGACCACGAAACCATCTCGCAATTGTTCATCGACTACATCAACAGCATTGCTCCTGAATATGTACAGGTGAAGGTTACTCCGATGCATGGTGGCGAAGGCTACGTTTGTCCGATTACCCTCCCAGCTTACCAAGCAGCCGAAAAGGGATTCACCAAGGCATTCGGCAAGAAGCCGTTGGCTGTTCGTCGTGGCGGTAGTATTCCTATCATCAGTGACTTCGAACGTATCCTCGGAATCAAGACCGTATTGATGGGCTTTGGTCTCGAAGCGGATGCCATCCACTCACCGAACGAAAGCTTCTCGCTCGACATGTTCCGCAAGGGCATTGAAGCAGTGGTAGAGTTCCACATGAATTATTCCAAGTAATCATAAAAAAGCGGATGCATCATTTTGACGCATCCGCTTTTCTTATCTTAATCAAACGTTTTATTTGATAATCAATTCAATTTGTGTCATTCCATCAACAGGAGCAATTGGCTTCTTAACAGACTGAGTCTTACCATTCACCTTCACTGCTGCTAATTTAGTACCCTTACCAGAGATAGTGATATTCAATCGACCATTTAGATAACGCAAATTGCTAAGTTTTTCCACACCATATTCATTGAGGAGTTCTACGTCAGGGTTAAATGTCAATCCTTCAGGTGTGAAGCGCATACCGAAAAGGTTGTTGAAAATCATACGGATATAGCCTGTAGCCGACCAAGTTTGGTCATGTACCGAATTCCATTGGTGATCCAATTGCCAACCACCATCGACTGCACCCGTTTCCGAATTATAAATTTCATAGAAACAATTATTGCTCTTGAGAGCCAGGTCTGCCAGATTCTGCAACTCGAAACTGAAGATATCCTTGAACCCCTGGCTATGGGCTGCATCTGCCCAGAAAGCACTTACGAACGGCCAAATAATTACGTTATGACGCCCCGGGTGTTCCTTGTCGAAACGCTTGAAGTGCGGATAAATGGAAGGAATGCCAAATTTACTTGAATAGATGTTTGGAATGATTTTTTTAGCCTCTGCATCGCTGACAACATCAAAAAGGATAGCAAAAGATACGCCAAGAGCTTCCTGATGAGTGTGCACATCACCTTCTCCATCAATCAGGTAATTCAGTTTGTTGGCTTTTGCATCGAAAAGGTTTTTACGGATAGCAGCTTTCAGTTCTTCAGCTTTCTTTGCATAAGTTTTCTTAGCAGCCTTATCGCCTTCGATGGCAGCCATTTCTGCAAGTACCAAGTAAGCATTGTAATAAATACAGTTTGTACTCAAGCATTTGATTGGCTTCGAATTCGGGTGGTCGAGCACGTAGGATGACTTGTGTTTGGCCTCATAAATAGGTTCTTCATAACCTGCGATACCATCATTAAATACTGACGGGCCCATAAACATACCATACTTACTGTCGAACTCTTCGGCCTCAAGTTTTTTCATGGTGTTAGCAGATGCCACATAAGCTTGACGGAGGAAGTTTCTATCTCCTGTTTTCTGATAAAAATCGTAAGCTCCAGTTACCCAAATAATGTGGTCCCAATACTGATGACCGATGAATGTACGGTTATCTGTAGTTACACTCCAAAGTGAGTGAGCCGTTTTTTCAGGCATGAGCAATGCAGCAGCATTCCAAGAGTTGATACTTACGTCGCGTGTCCATTCACCACCGTAAGTACCACCGGCTTTGATCAAACTATCAGGAGTATTCTTGAAGAGTGTCTCCACTGCAAGCGTAAATGCCTTGTCCAAATTAGACTTGCCTGATTTCAATACAGGAAATTCCTCTGCGTCCTTTTGATTGTTACAATACTCTAAGACAGATTCATTTGTCCGAGCATCCATACCCCAAAAAACTGCGGACATTAAAATGGTTAGTGTAAATCTTTTCATCTTTTTTTCAAAATTGTTATTATTCTCATTTCTTCCCTTTATAATCCGCCACAATCGCTTCCGCTATCCATTTAGCTAATGCTTGTCGGTTATTCTCCAATACCAAACGTTGCTGGTCGCGGGAATTACGGATGTTCCCCAGTTCCAGATACACCCCTGCCGGTCGAGTATTGCGAAGTACATAGAGATTACGTTCACTCACGGTGCCACGGAAGCCACGTCCCGGTTGGTGCGTTTTATACTTTGCCGCCATCGTAGAACGCATACGTTCTGCCAATCGCTTCCCTAATTTACTTCCAGGTGCATGATAAAAATACACATCCGTTTGCTTGCCTTGACTACGGCTATCCACGTGTACGAAAACAGCTCGCTTATAATTGCTCTTATCTTTCCGAAAAAGTTCGTCAATCTTTTGCGAACGCTGCTTCAAACGGGCCACTTGATCCAACGGAATCGCCTTGCCCATGCAAGTCTCACGCTTGCTGTTTTTCAAGATTCTATCCTTTCGGATACCATCTTTCTTGTCTTGAATGATGAAATGCACTTTGGCTCCCCGCATCAAAAGTTCACGACCGAGCCGAAGAACAATATCGTACGCATATTCATCCTCGTGCAACTTGTGGTCCAAGTAGGTACCGATAGCACCGGGGTCCGGTCCTCCATGCCCACTGACCAAATAAAAGCAAGCTCCCGAAAGTTCACGGGAGTTAATCGGATAAGTAGCCAAAGCCTTACCGAACAATGGTTCCTTACCCGATGCTTGTTTTTTCTTCTGTGCCGAAACGGGAAGCAGAAGAACGATGAGCGAAAGGACTGTAACCAGTAGTTTCTTCATCGGTCCCTACATTATTCAGCCAACATTTCGTCTATCTTCTTGCACAACGAAGCAAATTCTTCTTCATTGTACAAACGGGTCAACATGACAATCTTGCCTTCCTTGTCCACCAATACATTACGAGTGATACCTGCCTTACGGTCAGCATACTTCGCAAAATGGTCAGCACCAGGGTCAAGTGCCAACGGATAAGTTACACCGGTCTTTTCAGCAAAAGCCTTGACGGTTTCCAATGGTTCATCACGGTCAATACCATAAAGAGCGAAATTCGGATTTTCCTTGTGCTTCTGCCAGATGTCCTTTTCAATGAAAGGCATTTCCTTGCGGCATACACCGCACCAGCTAGCTGTAAACTGGAGCATCACCACCTTACCACGAAGTGAAGAAAGCTTCACCTTCTGACCGTCAGTCAGTTCCAGTTCCATTTCAGGAGCAATATCACCCACTCTCACGATATAACCCACCGAGTCCGGTTCATGTGTTCCGGCTTCTACTACCACAGCCTTACTTTCCACCACTGCTTCTTCACTCTTCTTGCCATTCGTCTGACAAGATGCAAAAGCCACTACGCAAGCGGCCAACACCATTAACTTTTTCATATACTTTTACTTTTCATGTATTCTTCTTATTGCAAAGATATAGATTTTCTGCTTTAAATGAGGTACTTTAGAAAAACTTTCGTACTTTTGTTCCCAAATTGAGTTAAAGTTTTAACAGATGAACGTATTAGAACTAAGTGAACAAGAAATTATCAGACGCAACAGTCTGAACGAACTGCGTGCTATGGGTATCGACCCTTATCCAGCAGCTGAGTATGTAACCAATGCATTTTCTACAGATATAAAAGCTGAATTCAAGGACGAAGACGAACCTCGTGCTGTATCGGTAGCCGGACGTATCATGAGCCGCCGTGTCATGGGTAAGGCATCGTTCGTTGAATTACAAGACTCTAAAGGCCGTATCCAAGTGTACATTACCCGCGACGATATCTGTCCGGATGAAAACAAGGATATGTACAACGTGGTATTCAAGCGTTTGTTGGACTTGGGTGACATCATCGGTATCGAAGGTTTCGTATTCCGTACACAAATGGGCGAAATCTCTATCCATGCCAAGAAGTTGACTGTACTCTCCAAGTCATTGAAGCCGCTACCAATCGTGAAGTACAAGGACGGTGTGGCTTACGACAAGTTTGACGACCCAGAATTGCGCTACCGTCAACGTTACGTGGACCTGATCGTGAACGACGGCGTGAAGGAAACCTTCTTGAAGCGCTCTATCATCGTGAAGACCATGCGTGCCGTCATGGACGAAGCCGGTTACACCGAAGTAGAAACTCCAATCCTCCAGTCTATCGCCGGTGGTGCAAGTGCCCGTCCATTCATCACTCACCACAACTCACTTGACATCGATCTTTACATGCGTATCGCGACTGAGTTGTATTTGAAGCGCCTCATCGTAGGTGGTTTCGAAGGTGTATACGAAATCGGCAAGAACTTCCGTAACGAAGGTATGGACAAGAACCACAATCCGGAATTTACTTGTATGGAACTCTATGTTCAGTACAAGGACTACAACTGGATGATGGACTTCACTGAAAAGATGTTGGAACGTATCTGTATCGCTGTAAATGGTTGTTCAGAAACTGTCATCGACGGTAAGACAATCAGTTTCAAGGCTCCATTCCGTCGCTTGCCTATCTTGGAAGCAATCAAGGAAAAGACCGGTTACGACCTCGAAGGAAAGAGCGAAGAAGAAATCCGCGAAGTATGCAAGGCTTTGAACATGGAAATCGATGAAACCATGGGTAAGGGTAAGTTGATCGATGAAATCTTCGGCGAATTCTGCGAAGGTACTTTCATCCAACCGACTTTCATCACCGACTATCCGGTAGAAATGTCTCCGCTTACCAAGATGCACCGCAGCAAGCCGGGCTTGACCGAACGTTTCGAATTGATGGTGAACGGTAAGGAATTGGCCAATGCTTACTCGGAATTGAACGACCCATTGGATCAGGAAGAACGCTTCAAGGAACAAATGCGTCTCGCTGACAAGGGTGACGACGAAGCGATGATTATCGACCAGGACTTCCTCCGTGCGTTGCAATATGGTATGCCTCCGACATCAGGTATCGGTATCGGTATCGACCGTTTGGTCATGTTGATGACAGGCAATGCCTTCATCCAGGAAGTATTGTTCTTCCCTCAAATGCGTCCGGAAAAGGTAGCTCCAAAGGACAATGCAGCCAAGTACATGGAATTGGGCATCACAGAAGACTGGGTACCAGTTATTCAGAAGGCCGGTTACAACTTGGTCAATGACATGAAAGAAGTAAACCCACAGAAACTCCACATGGACATCTGCGGTATCAATAAAAAATATAAATTAGGATTGAACAATCCGACAGTCGACGAAGTCGCTGGCTGGATTAGCAAAATCTAAGCATTATGAATCTGCCCGGTAAAATAGCAATCATGGGTGGCGGTAGCTGGGCAACAGCTATTGCAAAGATGCTGATGGGCAAGCCAGATGCACGCATCAATTGGTATATGCGCCGAGACGACCGAATTGAAGACTTCAAACGTCTTGGACACAATCCGGCTTACCTGACCAGCGTGCGGTTTGATATTGACCGCATCAATTTCTCTTCGGATATCAACCAAGTAGTACGCGAATCGGATACTCTGATTTTCGTTACTCCTTCACCATACCTGAAGAGCCACCTGAAAAAGTTGAAAGTCAAGTTGAAAGACAAGTTCATCGTTACTGCCATCAAAGGTATCGTACCCGATGAGAACTTGATTGTGTCCGACTACTTCCACAAAATTTATGATGTGCCCGAAGACAACATTGCTGTTATCGCCGGACCTTGCCATGCGGAAGAAGTTGCCTTGGAACGCTTGTCATACCTTACCATTGGATGTAAGGACATCGAAAAAGCCAAGTTGTTTGCCAAGCAGCTCTCCGGCCATTACATCAAGACGTCGGTCAATCCGGATATTGTAGGTATTGAATATGCTTCTGTATTGAAGAATATCTATGCGATTGCAGCCGGTATTTGTAATGGTTTGAAGTATGGTGACAACTTCCAGGCTGTGCTCATCTCGAACGCCATTCAGGAAATGAACCGCTTGTTGAATACAGTGCATCCTGTAGAACGTTCCATCGACGACTCGGCTTATCTGGGCGACTTGCTTGTAACTGCCTACTCCAACTTTAGCCGCAACCGCGTGTTCGGTACTATGATTGGTAAGGGTTATTCGGTAAAAAGCGCACAGATAGAAATGGAAATGATTGCGGAAGGCTATTACGGCACCAAGTGTATCAAGGAGCTGAACAAGCATTTGCATGTGAACATGCCGATTGTGGATGCCATCTACAACATTCTGTATGAACGCATCTCGCCTATGATTGAAATCAAATTATTAACAGATTCACTGAGATAATAATCTTATACATAATATACAATGAAAAATATTTGTTTGAACATCGACAAGGCAGCTGTTTGCAAGGAAACAGTAGCTGCTTATGAAGCACAGGTAAAAGCGTGCATGGAAACTTTGGAAAACGGTTCTGGTTTGGGTAACGACTTCTTGGGTTGGTTGCACTTGCCATCTTCAATCACTGCTGAACACTTGGCAGACTTGAAGGGTGCTGCTCAAGTATTGCGCGAAAACTGCGAAGTTGTAGTAGTAGCAGGTATCGGTGGTAGCTATTTGGGTGCCCGTGCCGTAATCGAAGCATTGTCAAACAGCTTCCAATGGTTGAAGAAGGAACAAAACGGTCCGATCATCGTATTTGCCGGTCACAACATTGGTGAAGACTATTTGTATGAACTCACTGACTACTTGAAGGACAAGAAGTTCGGTGTTATCAATATCTCTAAGTCGGGTACTACTACTGAAACCGCTTTGGCATTCCGTTTGTTGAAGAAGCAATGCGAAGACCAAATGGGTAAGGAAATGGCTAAGAAGTGCATCGTAGCTGTTACTGACGCTAAGAAGGGTGCTGCCCGCGTAACTGCCGACAAGGAAGGTTACAAGACATTCATCATTCCTGACAACGTAGGTGGTCGTTTCTCTGTATTGACTCCGGTAGGTTTGTTGCCAATCGCTGTGGCTGGTTTCGACATCGAACAATTGGTTGCAGGTGCTTGCGATATGGAAAAGGTTTGCGGTTCTGAAACTCCGTTCTGCGAAAATCCGGCTGCTATCTATGCAGCTGTTCGTAACGAACTTTACAAGCAAGGCAAGAAGATTGAAATCCTCGTGAACTACAACCCGAAACTCCACTACATGAACGAATGGTGGAAGCAGTTGTACGGTGAATCAGAAGGTAAGGATGGCAAGGGTATCTATCCGTCTGCTGTAGACTTCTCTACTGACCTTCACTCAATGGGTCAATGGATTCAGGAAGGTGAACGCACGATTTTCGAAACTGTTATCTCTGTTGAAAATCCAGATAATGAGCTCCGTGTTCCTAGCGATGAAGAAAACCTCGACGGTTTGAACTTCTTGGCTGGCAAGCGTGTAGACGAAGTGAACAAGATGGCTGAGCTCGGCACTCAGTTGGCCCACG
>SUXY01000071.1 GCA_015060705.1 Bacteroides sp.
ATGGTATAGCCAACACCAATCGACATATAACCCAATTCACCCAAAATACCGCTGACCGGATAGAAGAAAGAAGAATGAGTATGAGGGATGTGCGGAGAAGACGGGACCCATTGTAAACCTGTCTGAACATAATCCATCTTACGTTTCCAACCTTTCATCTTCACCACCTGCAATTTGCATTGCTTGCCGTCTTTCAGCATTTTTTCTGCATTCAGCATCAATGCCAACTCACCACAAGTCAAACCATACACATAAGGAATCTTGAACTGGCTAACGAAAGATATGCAATCGTCTTCCACCAAGTTACCTTCAATCTTCAAACCACCCAATGGATTCGGACGATCCAATACGATCAATTCTTTACCGTTTTCGGCAGCAGCTTCCATTGCCAATCCCATGGTACTGATGTAAGTAAATGAACGGCAACCATTATCCTGGATGTCATACACCAATACATCTACATCCTTCAACATTTCCGGAGTAGCCTTTCTTGTCTTTCCATAAAGAGAATAAACCGGTAATCCTGTAGTCGCATCGGTGATATCCGTCACATGGTCACCCGCATGAACATCGCCACGCACACCATGTTCCGGTCCGTACAATGCTACCAAATTAACATTCGGAGCTTCGTGCAAGATATCGATAGTAGACTTCATCTGATTGTCTACACCGGTAGGATTGGTAATCAAGCCCACACGTTTACCTTCCAAGCACTTGAAGTTTTGCTCCTTCAGTACTTCAATACCCGTCTTTATCTTAATCTTTTGAGCTTGCGCTGCACCACAAAGGATGCAGAGCAAGCTTATCATAAATAGTTTTCTCATGATCAATTATTTCTTACCGTAATTAGGATCAATTTTCTTATCAGCAAAGAAAGTAACGATGAGAGTTGCCACGCAACAAGCCATCACCATCCAGAAGAAGTTGACATAACCGATTGCTTCTTGGATATAACCGGCAACCATACCCGGCAACAACATACTCAATGCCATGAAAGCTGTACAGATAGCATAATGCGAAGTCTTGAATTCACCCTCAGAGAAGTGCATCATGTAAAGCATATAAGCAGTAAAGCCGAATCCGTAACCGAACTGTTCGATAGCAATAGCTGTTGAAATAACCACCAAATTAGTCGGCAATCCGATAGCCAAATAAACGAAAGTCAAGCATGGCAAAGTCATACAAGCAGCCATCCACCAGAGCGACTTCTTCAAACCGAGGCGAGAAGCAAAGATACCACCCAAGATTCCACCAATGGTCAAGAAGATCACACCGATTGTACCGTATACGATACCTACTTCAGCAGTAGACAAGCCCAAACCTCCCATTTCTCTGGAAGCCACCAGGAACGGCATACAAAGCTTCAACAAGAATGCTTCCGGCAAACGATAAAGCAACATGAAGCAGATAGCCAAGAGGACGCCCGGCTTTTTGAAATAAGTAGCGAAGGTACGACCGAATTCACGGAAGATAGCCTTTGCACTGGCTTTTTCTGCACCCAACACCGAACGGTCACTATCCGGACGTGGGACAAAGAAGGTATGATACAAAGTGGTTGCACTGAAGATGACAGCAGTCACCAACATGGTAATTCTCCATGACAATGGAATATCCTGTGAGCTCAACTCAATAGCACCGGCAATCGCTACCAATACACCCTGACCGAAGATAGAAGCCAAACGATAGAATGTACTACGAATACCTACAAACGCAGCCTGTTCATTTTGTGGCAAAGCCAACATATAGAAACCGTCAGCAGCAATGTCATGAGTAGCCGAAGCAAAAGCGGTAATGGTGAAAAGTAACAGCGTAATGGTAAACATGCTGATCGGTGTGCTTTGGCTCGCCATCATTTCTGCACTTGGAGTCGGGATAGTCAAAGTCAACAGAATGAAAGCAATGGACATCAATATCTGCATGGTGATAGTCCACCAACGCTTGGTCTTGATAATATCGACGAATGGACTCCAGAAAGGTTTGAACGACCATGGGAGATAAAGCAAACTGGTGAACAATGCCATTTCTCCATTGGGCACACCCATCTTGGTGAACATCATCACAGAGATGTTGTTTACAATGAAATAAGGAATACCTTGGGCAAAATAAAGGGTCGGCACCCAAAACCAAGGTGATCTTGTTTTTATCATAATAGTAGATTTTTTAGTTCAATCAATTATTCGTATAATTTTTCAATGGTTGCATCGATGAAGTAATGTTGCAGGATCGCATCGTAAGCAAATCCTTGTTCTCCCATTACAGCAGCACCAATCTGACACAATCCAACGCCATGTCCCCAACCGGCACCTGTCAACACGAACTTACCAGGAATACCTTCTGGTGAAACATCTTCCTTGTCCACTACAAAAGCAGAGCTATAAAGATGTGACGGAGAAAGTGTACGACGGATTTCCAATTCCTTACCAATGGTCAATGTCTTCTTGGTACCTACTATCTTCAGCTTCCAAAGACGGCCACTTGTACCACGAGCTACGGGAACCAAATCAATGATTTGTCCATAATCAATGCCTGAACGCTTCAAGATGAGAGCCGACAATTCGTCTTGGGTATATTCCACCTTCCAACGATAGAAATCAGTTGTTTCCTGGTCGTAGTTATTAAGAACCTGAGACAAGATTTTCTTGTCGGTCGTATGACAATACGCTTCCGGATAAGAACGGATCCATTGGTCGGCTTCCACTTCCTTTGTCAAGTCAGGGATATGAGTGTGCACCTTGTGGTCACGAAGCTTGGACAAATAAGGATACTTGATATCTTCCCAACAGTATTGGAATTCTTCGAATACACCACCACAACATTTCGAGAAGCGGGTATCACAAATCTTACCAGCATACATCATTACTTGACCGCGAGTAGCAGCAATGGCTTGCTTCACGATCTCAGTCGATGCACGGGTAATGCCTTGATAACGTTGGCAATGGTCGTCTGCACACACATCAAAACGAGTATGGTCTTCGCGGTCATACCATCGGATCAGTTCGTCTTCTGTTTGAGTAAAAGTAGAATATTCTGCCTTGGTTTCAGTCAATTCCTTATTCTTCTGAATCTGCGCCAACAACCAACCTCTGGAAATAACCGCATGTGCCTTCAAGAGTTCCAATGAAGCAGTTGCACTCATTTCAGAAGAAATCACACTGGTCAAGTAATCTTCCACATTGATAACATCAATGGCTGTTAACTTTCCATCTTCCACGATAATCTTCAAAGCACCCAAGAAACGTTGGTTTTCCTTGCGTTCCCAATGGAAGTTGATACCAATCGTCACGTCCTGCAATTCGAAAGCATCAGTGGCCTCATTCAACGGTTCGAACAACAACTCATCGTATAAGTTACCGTTCCAAAGGATTTTTCCTTCTTCGTGGCTCACCACCTGTTGTCCGCTAACTTCCTGTTCACCGAAACGATAGGTATTCAACAAGATGAAGCTTATCTGGGGTTCGAACATGATTCCTACATGTACTTTTGGTTCTTTCATGATGACGCTGATTTAAAATTGTTCCTGAATACGCTTCCGCAATTGTTCGAAATCCGAAGCGCTTAAACATACTTCACTTAATATCTGTGCCACATCTTCGGCTGTAATCTTCAAGAAGTCCTTTTCGACTGGAGTGATGAAGACACCACCCAAATCAACTGAAGCAGGACTACTCAACAGATTGGCTTCCCCTTCAGCTGTATAACAAGCAGGACGATGCTTTTCACGTGGAAAAACAAATACGACCCACTTGCCTTCTTCGTACATGGCAAGGACATTCATCATCGGTTCTTCTTCACCAGGTTTTACGGTCAAGGAACGATAGATTGCATCAAAAAGATGTGCAGCCTTTTCCTTGGAAGAAGATTCAATCACCAATGTCGCACGAGGAGCATCCTTCAAATACCACAAAGTAGCCTCTTCCACTTCGACAACCTTGCCGGCAATCTGGTTTCTCCAATCCTTTTCAACAGGCAAGAATCCCTTGTTACCAGCTTGGAAGTGAGCATGGTCCGGAGCAGAAGCACCACATTTAGGGCCGTTATAGAAAATAACATAATCGGTCAAAGCCTGAGCCAAGTCCAACATGTCTTCCATACGGGAAGCAATACGTTGGTCTACGTGTGCTTGTTCCGGTATCGTCAGATGACGAGGGAAAATCGGGAACGGATTGACCAATATGTTATAATGTTCTTTGAATGGAATTCCTTTCTGTACAGCCGGAAGATTGACCGGGCACAAGAAACACTTGCGTTCCTTGATGGTCTTGGCATCTACTTTCGCTCCGGAAGAAACGATACGTGCCGGATTGAATTGTACTTTATAAAGTACACCGTTCACGTCCAGTTCCTTCACTTTAACGGTAGAAAGAGCTTCGTAGTTATTGCGAGCAGTTTCCCATGAGGTCAACTGCTCGGTCAATAGTTGATGGATCGTCTGATTCATAGATACAGAGATTATTTCTTCTTGTTCAAAGCAATACGAGCCTGCAATTCCCATGTACGGATACGGTCCTTATACAAGTTGTGTCCGTTCATCTTCACGATGTCCAACGAAGCATCGGAGTTGTCATCCCAACGGCGGCAGAGATAAACCACATCGTATACACGACCAATCTGATACTGACGAGAGAAGTTCAATCCCAACGCATAGTCTTCACCATAGCTAGTGTTAGGTACCTTCACTTCACGCAATACCGGAGTATAGAATGCACGTGGAGCACCCAAACCATTGATACGAAGAGCATTGTTGCGACCGTTGTCCGGAGTCCATTCCTTATGGTCGATGATACCCGGAGCAATCATGTTCATGTTAAAGTCAGTCATCATGTAAGTACCTACTACCATTGCACAATTCTGTTCATAGAATGCCTTGACCATGGTAGTCAATGTATTTTCATCCTTGTAAACATCGTCACTGTCGAGCTGAACGGCAAACTTACCGCACTTCGGATGGTGTACACCCATGTTCCAACAACCACCGATACCCAAGTCCTTGCGTTCCGGAATGATGTGGATCAAACGTTCGTCATCCTTGAATTCATCAATCGCTTCGGTTGTACCGTCGGTTGAATGATTGTCAATAACGATCAAGTTATATTTGAAGTCAGTCTTTTGGCTCAATACAGACTTGATAGCATCACGGATCGTGCGGATACGGTTACGTACTGGAATGATGACAGATGCTTCATATTCGAAGTTACCAGCAGAAAATTCGATTTCCTTGAACTTTGGTTCCAAGTAGCCACCGATTTCCTTCAAGTGTTCCGTACAAGCTTGTTCCATTTCAATCTGACGGTTACGGTTTCTCGGGTCTACATAGTCGAAAATCTTTTCACCACTCTTACGAGTATCGTTTTCCACTTCGCTGTACAAATATTCGTTGATGTGCATCAAGTCGGCCTTTTGGCTCAACTTCAAACGCAAATCGTATAAACCGGCGAATGTATATTCTGCCTTCATGCGGCTAGCTGCTTCTTTCAACATTTCAGTGTTGAACAACAATACAGAACCGAAGTTGAAATCATCTCTCAACGAACCGAACTGATAGTCAATCACCGGTGCATTGCTCTGCTTGCCTTCGCTGATTTGATAATGGTCAGCATAAACCATACCTGCAGCTGAATCGTCTGCCAGATGAATCATGCGTTCCAATGCAAACATACCCAATTCTAGAGTGGTTTCCTTGGTATACAACAATGTATATTCACCGCTTGCATTTTGCGCTACTGCTTGCATAGCCTTGCTGCTGAAAGGATTTTCCACAACGATACATTGGCAACCTTCCAACGCTTCCAATTCTGCATTAGTAGTCAACAAATAAATATCCTTCACAAGGCCTGTAGCCTGCAATCCCTGTATGGTCTTTTCTACTTGTTCTTTTCCTGCGTAAGGAACAAAGCAACTAATCTTTTTCATGGTATATCAATTTTTAGTTATTATTATTTCTTCATTCTTATCAATCCTACTTCTCCACTCGTAGCTGTAAACAGTACCTCGCGTCCATTCAATGGAACAACCGTATTGATGAGTGAATTTCCTATCTTATGTTTCCAAATGATTTTTCCAGTCTTGGCTTCCAAGGCAAAGAGAAGACCCTCCTTGGTACTTCCATACATCACCCCGTCTTTTTCTTGTGGCATGGAAGGCGCATGCTCGTAACCGAATCCTACGTTCGATGCCCATACTTGTTCCGGAGTATTTGTCAAAGTCGAATAACAGACAATGCTGTCGTTCATCGTCTTGCTATACACCCGTTCCCCGTCTTCCGACAAGCCAATCGTTTCACGCACTTGCGAACGGAACGTACGCCAAATGGTTTCTCCATTCTGAAGGTCAATAGCGGTCATGGCTCGCTGAGGGTCTGCAATGAACACCTTTCCGTTCGATGCTACCGGCCATACTGCTGCCGGTGAGAAATGCATGCGGGTCAGTCCACCCGTCCACTTCCAAATTTCTTTGCCTGTAGCCTTGTCCAAGGCATACAAGGTATTGTCCCAAGCACTGAAGATAACTTTATTGTCTGCTATCAACGGCTTGGTTTCAATGTATCCCTTCACTTGGTCATAGATCCATACCACTTTACCGGTCTGGATATCGATTGCCCGGAAGGTCTTGTCACTGGCACCTACATAAGCTATACCTTCATGAATGGTCACTGCTCCCAATACCGGTTCGGCTGCATTTACCTTCCATCGCAAAGAACCGTCTGCTGCATTCAAGCCATAAATCGTACGGTCGGCAGAACCAAACACTACAATGCCTTGGCTGACAGCCGGAGTACCTACAATACGCTTACCGGATACAAAGCTCCACAACTTCTTACCATTCTTCAAGGCATAAGCAGTCAAACTGCCCAAATCATCGCCAACGAAAACCTGATCGTTCTCAACAGCTGGTGAACAATAGATACCGGCACCTGTCTGCACCACCCATTGTTCCTTCGCCTTGGCATACTCTTGATTCACGGAGAAGTCAGGATACTTTTCAGCTTTTCCTTGATGATCATAATACTCCTCAGTCAACGAGAAGGAAGCCCATTGCTTAGCCGGTTCACCGATTCGTTGGGTAAAGACCTTGATTGAATCCGAAGTTATTTCATAAATGCCATAGCCTTGTTTATTGTCCTTATCACGTAAATTACTACGCATCAAGACTCCCGGAATACCGTCATAACGATGAACTTGATCTGCATGATAATGTCCCCCAATGAACAAGCGAACATTAAATGGACGTACCGCATCGGTCACTTCATACCAATTGTCTACATCTCCCTCTTTCATCGGATAATGAGAAACAAGAATCACCGGTTTGTCCTTTCCGGCCTGTTCCATCCGTTCCGTCATCCAACGAATGTCCTGAGGCACCACATGACCATAAGCCATTCGCATCAACGGACCGGAATTGAAGCCCAAAAAGAGAAAGCCTTTGTGTTCGAACTCAAAACGTTCACTGCCGAAGATTTCACCGAAAGCCGTACAACCGGAATCGCTCCATTTGGTTTCGTGATTACCTAAAGCCATGTAATACTTCACCTTCAACAGATCCAGACAAGACTTCACTTTCTCCATGGAAGCCCTATCTCCTTCTTCCGTGATATCACCGGTTACCAACACAAAATCGATGTTGTCCGTCGCATTGATCTGTGCCACGGAACGCAACAAGTCTTCCGTCGGATTAGGGTTGTTCGGACTCAAATGAAGGTCCGTCAATTGGGCAAACCTAAAAACAGACTGTGCCTGCATCCCCAAAGAGAGCAGGCAAGCCATCAATAATACAATTGTTTTACGAATCATCCTTATTTATTTTCAAAGAATGTCAGTATAGCATTCATCAAAGCTTCCCGTTCGCAAGCAGTACGGATTGTTTCGAATGGGAATCCCAATACATAGGTTTTATAATTGCCTTGATATGCCACACCGGCACTCAAATTACTTTCTGAATAACGCATCACGGTATAAGCATCTTTTGTTGCCGGTTCAATGGCATCCGGTGCTTCTACCACATACGAATCACCATTCAATTCATGATGATAAGTATAGTTACCGGTCAACATCGGGAATGGAGAAGCGACACTCTTGACCTTTCCTTGTCTTGCAGCCTGACCTACACGCCACTTGTATTTCAACACTTCGGAAGCAAACTTCTTGTCTGTTTCTTCGGAAGCAGCCAAACGGTTGTCCCACAAGTCAGTTCCTACAAAGGCACCGGATACGAAGATATTTCCACCCTTGCCACAATAAGCTGTGATTGCATCCTGCAACGGCTTACTGAAGGTCTTGAACTGCAACGGAGTGACACCACCTCTACCCATCTTGGTCTGATATTCCTTACCAAGAATGAGGTCTACGGTGGTATAATCATTCAAAGAAACAGCACCGTCTTCTACCGCTTCGTCACTGCAAGATACGAACGAGTAACCTGCCTTCAAAATGGCAGCACCGTGTACCGATGGATAATCGAACGTATTACCGGCAATGACCTTGGTTTCATAATCACCATAGCTGTCACCGAAACCGGAAGCGTCATCATCCATCCATGGTACGGCACGACGGAATTCTCTCATCTTGCCAATGTAGCTGATGTCCTGAATATATGGTACTCCATGGTCTAAGTCATCCAAGAAACCTGCCAATTCCTTGTCCCCCGGCGCCGGTGCCACGAAATCAGCAGGAGCACCAATACGGTCGAAACCATTCACCACCAACACATGGCCCTTCGATTGGAAGGCCTGTCCTACCGACAAGATTTCCGACGGGAAGCTTTCACCACCCTTGTTGACTGCCGTTACCTTATAGCTACATACTTGTCCGCTTGGAATGGTTGTGCGATAAACATTACTATTAACCAAAACACCATTGTCGAAATCACCGTTACCGATACGGGTATAAACGATGTATTGTTCAGCCTTAGCTGTCGGTTCCAATGGATCGTCTACCGGTTGCCAAGTCAATTCTACTTCATTATTGTTGAGCATACGGAGAGCCATGTGGTCTACCGGAAGCGGCTGTACCACATAGTCAGTCTTGTATTGAGAAGCCAAGAACTGAAGCATACCTTTATAGACAGCACGACTTACTGTGAAACGGAAACGGGGGTCGAGACCGTAACGCATATCGGCAAAGTTCTGATGCGAAAGCAATTCAAGCAACATGGCAGGTACACGAGGTACACGTGCTTCATAATAAGACTTGTTCCACATACCCCGACGGCTCCAGTTCGGTTCGTACAATGTACGGATGTCATCGACGATGTTCGACTGAATCAAGTCGGTCAAGTCATGGCTCAAATAACGGGATGAACCGTTAGCAAACTCTTCTGTGTTACCACTCTGAGTGCAATAAATGCCTAAAGTACCGATAATCGAATCGTTCAATGTAGTACCGGCATCTGTATGGAAAGCAAATGACAAGTTCAAAGGAATGTTCAAGCCTGCTTCGTTCGGATTCACTTCCGAACCACCAGCCAAGTAGTTCACCCAAATACCACGAGACTTGTAGTCATCTCCATAGTCATCCTTACCTTCACTGACGGTATAGACACTATCAGGAACACCTGCCCATTGCAACCAATAACGGGAAGCTTCGCAGAAGCGTGGATAGTTACTGATTTCGTCGTTGGCACCACGGGCAACATTACCCATACCACCACCAATCTTCACGGCGTCAGCTGTAATGACCTTACCAGCCTTGGCTGAGCGGTTGCTCAACACTACCTTACCGCTACCCTTACCGGCATCAAATCCGAAGGTTCCGAGATAAATCCAAGTACCACTACCCATTTGTTGGTTGACCTTGAACTGTGTTTCACCCCCTTTGTGGTAAACGGTATAGAGGGCATCATCGGCACTGTTCGGCAATGTCTGATAAGAAACATAGACCGCATACTGACCGTCCGAAGGAATTTCCGGAATCCATTCTACCAAACTTTCCTTTCCCTTCTTGATGGTTTCTACCGCACGATAAGTACCTTCCTTGAACGGGTTTTCAGTACCCTTATAGAATTTACGCAAATGAGCAAAACCGGCTCCATTGCCTTGCAACCATGCCTTGTCGCCCACCTTTTCCTGATAAGTCGATTTTCCAACCAACATACCGTCATTGTCAACAATGATTTCGGCTGTATTCACATCGCGTTCACGAGGCATCAAAACATTGGCACCTGCATTTTCCAGCATCGGAACCAGGAACGGCAATACATAGCTCTGGGTGTACAAGTCTTCCACCGTCTGGAAGATACGGGCACGTTGCCATTCCCAACGGTCCAAATCTTGTTCAAAGTACCAGCCATGGCTTTGCCACAAAGCGATGTGCTTGTTCTGCAAACCTAATGTAGCTGTATGAGGAGCCGAGATCTTGGTCACCAACGGCTTATTTACCTTCGGGCTGAAAGTCTTGGCTTTCTTGTCTTTCTTGCTCCGCAATGCTTGCGGGATAAAGTCTTCAATGCAATGCTTGTTGGTCCAGATTTGTACCTGATGCTTGGCAAATTCAGCCGGCAACAAAGCGGATACACCTTGATAGATTTCGGCTACATTGTCCTCGCGGAAAGGAATGTAGGCACAGTTCATATTGGCGAATAGCTGCAAAGTCTTGCCTTCTACAGCTACGGAATCAATCTTTACACGACCTACAGCAATTTCCTTGCGGGCAACATTGTCCAACAATTCTCCAATCTTCTGACGGACATCTGCCGACAATTCTTGTGCACTGCCTACTTGTGGAAGCAGGACAGCAGCCAACAATGCATATTTGATTTGACTTTTCATATCGTTAACTTAAAGTTATTTGTCTTTCTTGATCAATAAGCAAAGGCCCAATGCAGTAATCAAGCCATTGATGATGAGCAATTCGAAGCTGATTTGATAACCACCGAACCATGCTTCACTGTTGGATTGCAAGATGTAGCAAATCACCGGCGATGCAATAGCTACCAATGGCACCAATCCGTCGCGTACCGGCTTCTTACAAGCCATACCGAAGATGAACATACCCAAGATAGGACCATAAGTATAAGCAGCCAAGCTATACACTGCATTGATCGCACTGTCATCGTTCAGGTAATAGAAGACAACAATGGTGAGAATCATCAAAGCCGACATAGCCACGTGAACCATCTTACGGGTCTTGGTCAACTGCTCATCGTTCTGCTTCTTGTTGGCTTGGAGAATATCCAGGGTAAACGAAGTAGTCAATGCAGTCAAAGCACTACCCGCAGCCGAGTAAGCAGCGGCAATCAAACCGATAATGAACACGATACCGATGAACATCGGGAAATTTTCACTCCATGCTACTGCACCGAAGATCGAGTCGCCTGTAGCTGTTTCGTTCGGCATATAGGCATCTTTGTACATGTAAAGCAAAGTACCCAACACCAGGAACATACCAATCACGAAAATCTGGATAAAGGCACTGACGATCATGTTCTTCTGCGATTCCTTGAAGTTTTTGCAGCTCAAGGTACGTTGCATCAAGTCCTGGTCCAATCCGGTAGTAGCAATCACCATGAACACACCGGCAATGAATTGTTTCCAGAAATAGCGGCCGTCGTTGAAGTCATCAAAGAAGAAGACCTTGCTGGTAGAATGGTCGGCTATTGCACTGACCATACCGCCGAAGCCCAAATCCATGGTATTGGCGATAAACACAATACAGCATACTACCGATGCAATGAGGCAGAAAGTCTTGAGCGAGTCTGTCCAAATCAAAGACTTCACCCCTCCTTGGAAGGAATAAAGCCAAATCAAGGCTACTGTCAAGATGACATTCACTTCAAACGGAATGTGTAACGGAGCGAACACCAATGTCTGTAATACCACACAAACTACGAAGAAACGGACCGAAGCTCCCAACATCTTGGAGATGAAGAAGAACCAAGCACCCGTACGGTAAGACGAAAGCCCGAAGCGGTTCTCCAGATATCCATAGATACTTTGCAGGTTCATCTTATAGAACATCGGAATCAACACCAATGCCACAATGACCGAACCCACGAAGAAACCGAATACCATCTGCATATAGGCATATCCGTTGTTCAGTACGGCACCCGGTACTGAAATAAATGTTACACCGGAGATACTGGCACCAATCATGGCAAAGGCCACCATATACCAGGAAGTCTTTCGGTCGCCGGTAAAGAACTCCGAGTTTTTAGTCTTACGTCCTGTTATCCAGGAGATAATAAAAAGTAACGCAAAGTAGCATGCAATCGTTGCAAGTACAATCCAAGCAGTAGTCATCTTTCTTGAGTTATGAGTTTTGAGTTATAAGTTTTGAGTTATTCAGCGTAAAGCAAATATGGTTTACGTTGCACCTTGAAGTTTTCCACATCGTCTTTCCAAGTGGCCTTGATTTCATCAGCACTCTTGCCTTGCTTGATCATCTTACGGATTTGATCGGTACCCATGAGCAATTCAAAGAACGAACGGAAGAAATGGTCATCCATGTTCAAGTTGCGGTAAGCATCGATTACGTAAGTCAAGTCGAGACCACGCTTCCAGATTTCTTCGTTGCTCATGCCGCGAAGGTCTACACCGTAGCACTTCTTGTCGAGCTGAGGAGGATTCTTGGCACCTGGCACACTGCGCGGAGTAAAGCTGAAATCGTAACCCTTCATGTTCGGGTGACCATATACTTGGAACGGGAATTCAGTACCTCTACCCAAGCTTACCGGAGTAGCTTCGAACAAGCAAGTAGACGGATAGAGATAGATGGACTTCATGTTCGGCAAGTTAGGCGACGGAGCAATCGGCAACTCGTACATGGTCTGGTGAGTATAGTTCTTACATGGAATCACGGTTACATCACACACGCGTGATTTCGGCAACCAACGTTCACCGTTCACCATCAAGGCCAATTCGCCCAAGGTCATGCCATGCACCACTGGAATAGGCAACCAACCCACACCCGACTTAAACTTCATGTCGAGAATCGGACCGTCTACATAGTGACCGTTCGGATTCGGGCGGTCCAGCAACAAC
>SUXY01000072.1 GCA_015060705.1 Bacteroides sp.
CGAACAAAGCCAAGGTGTACTTTTCCAATGTTTCGTATTCTTCCGGAGTAGCCAAACCTTGCTTCAGGATTTCTTCCTTTGAGATGTCTTCATCGTGGAGTCCCATTTCAGCCTTGGTAGTCGGAGTGATGATTGGAATCGGGAACTTTTCGTTTTCACGCATTCCTTCTGGAAGTTTTACACCGCAGATTTCACGCACGCCACTCTTGTAAGCACGCCATGCCGATCCGCAGAGATAACCGCGAACAATCATTTCGACAGGGAAACCTTGGCACATTACACCTACAGTGACCATTGGGTCTGGAGTAGCGAGTTTCCAGTTCGGGCAGATGTCGGTAGTAGCATCCAAGAACTTAGCAGCAATTTGGTTCAACATTTGACCCTTGTAAGGAATACCTTTTGGGAGCACTACGTCGAATGCCGAAATACGGTCGGTTGCGACCATCACTAACTTTTCATCATTGATGTTGTACACATCACGTACTTTACCGTGGTACACGCTCTTCTGTCCCGGAAAGTTAAATTCAGTAGCTGTTAATGCTTTGCTCATAACTTTATTTGTTAAATGTTTTTTCTTCTTTTTGTTTCTCTTCAAACTTTTCGTAAGCTTCCACAATTCGTGTCACAAGTTTATGACGGACGATATCTTTCTTGTTCAGTTCGATGAAGCTGATGCCTTTGACACCTTTCAAGATGTGCATGGCTTGCACCAATCCCGATTTTTGAGATGACGGAAGGTCAATCTGTGTCATGTCGCCTGTTACAATCATCTTCGTGTTCATCCCCATACGGGTAAGGAACATCTTGATCTGTTGGGTCGTAGTATTTTGCGCTTCATCGAGGATAACTACGGCATCATTCAACGTACGGCCACGCATGAAAGCGAGGGGGGCAATCTGAATGATATTCAGTTCCATGTATTCTTTCAATTTGGCGGCAGGAATCATGTCCTGAAGGGCATCGTACAACGGCTGCAAATACGGATCAATCTTGTCCTTCATGTCGCCAGGCAAGAAGCCGAGCTTTTCACCTGCTTCCACTGCCGGACGGCTGAGGATAATCTTCTTGATTTCTTTGTTCTTCAAAGAACGAACAGCCAAGGCAATTGCCGTATAGGTTTTTCCCGAACCGGCAGGACCGATAGCAAAGAGCATGTCGTTCTTTTCGTATTCTTTCACCAACTTCAGTTGGTTCTCGCTTCGGGGCACGATGGGTTTTCCCGTTACGCTGAACACGATGGTATCGCCAGTTTTTTCAATTCGTGGAGTTTTGCCCTTGATGATATCGATGATGACTTCTTCCTTCAGCGAATTGTATTTCAGGCAATGTTTCTCAAGAGCGATGATACTTTCTTCGAAAGCGCACATTTCTTCCTCATCGCCCATCACTTTGATGACATTTCCACGCGCTACAATCCGAAGCTTTGGGTACAAAGCTTTAATCATCTGTATGTTGGCATTATTCACGCCATAAAATATCACCGGATCAATGTCCTCTAAAACTATATGTTTTTCTATCATTCAATTAAATTAGATACTCGCGTATGGTTATATTAGGTTGCAAATTTAATGAAAGGTTTTTATTTCGGATGCTTTTATGGGTAATTTATTTGCATTAACTTTTTTGATAAAGGGGATTTTCGGTTATCTTTGCCGCTTAATTAATAAATAGATAAGTACACATGAAAAGAATTATATATACTATATCTATGGCTCTCTGCCTGATGGTGGCTTTTGTTTCTTGTAAAGAAAAAGACATGTCGATGAAGATGAATAATCCTCGTAACATTAAAGGAGTCATTAGTTATAAGCGAAGCTTTGGCGATTTGAATGATACGCATATGGCAGCTGCCAAGAAGATTGGTGTAAAACCATTAAAGGACCGCGAAGCTGCAGAACGGTTGGGAAATAAAGTGATGGAAATCAAGGATGGTGACTTGTATCAGGTCGATTCTTTGACACATTCTATTCCTTTCTTGGTGCCGAAGGCATACGCTTTGTTGGATAGCATTGGTGCGAATTTCCTCGATTCATTGGAAAGCAAGGGGTTGAATCCTAATCAAGTGATTGTAACTTCCGTACTTCGTACTCAGGATGATGTAAAGAAACTTCGCCGAGTGAATGGCAATGCGTCAGCCAATTCGGTACATATGTTTGGTACGACTTTTGATATTAGTTATAAGCGTTTCTTCAAAGTGGAAGATCCGGATGGACGACCGATGCAAGATGTGCGTGCCGATACGCTGAAGCTCGTTCTTTCTGAAGTACTTCGTGATTTGAAGAAGAAGGATTTATGTTACGTCAAGTATGAATTGAAGCAAGGTTGCTTCCATATTACTGCCCGATGAGATACTTTATTTATCTAGCTTACGATGGCACCAATTACCATGGTTGGCAAATCCAACCCAATGGTGCAAGTGTACAGGAAACGTTGATGAAGGCGCTTTCCACTTTCTTGCGTTGTGACATCGAGATAGTAGGAGCTGGGCGCACCGATGCCGGTGTTCATGCCAAGCTGATGATTGCCCACTTCGATTTTGAGGAAGAATTGGATTGCAAGACAGTAACTGATAAACTTAATCGTTTGCTTCCTCCCGATATCTCCGTCTTCGAAGTAAGGAAGGTAAAGCCCGATGCTCATGCCCGTTTCGATGCCACTTATCGTACCTACAAATATTATGTGACCACTCGCAAGGACCCATTCAATCGCCATTATGCTTGGCGATTGTACAACACGCTCGACTTTGCGAAAATGAACGAGGCTGCCAAGATACTTTTTGAATACATCGACTTCACTAGTTTTAGCAAGCTTCATACCGATGTGAAGACCAACAATTGCCGCATCATGCATGCCGAATGGACGCAACTCAGCGAATACGAATGGGTTTTCACCATCCAAGCCGACCGTTTCCTTCGCAACATGGTTCGTGCCGTAGTGGGTACGCTTGTCGAGGTAGGCCGTGGCAAGATGACTCTCGAAGGTTTCCGAAAAGTCATCGAGAAGAAGGATAGATGTTCGGCAGGGAATTCCGTGCCGGGGCATGCTTTGTTCTTGGTGGATGTAGGTTATCCGAAGGAAATTTTTGAATAATAAAAAAGCTCATGAATTTCATGAGCTTTTTGCTTTATTTTTAATTACAAGCTGTCGCCGAAATCTTCGCGGAACTTTTCCATCAAGCGGTTCGGCCAGTTGCTGGTCGGTTCGAGACCACCCATGAAGAAGCGGAGTACCTTCGGTTCGTAAACGAACTTCAAACCACCGATGAGGTGACGGTTGTCGTACAACCAATGCATACGGTCGATGACATAGTTCACTTGTGACAAAGTGAATACACGGCGAGGTACAGCCAAACGGAGCAATTCAACGTCGGCCGGGATTTCGTTGCCGTTTTCGTCACGAACACTTGATACAGTACCACGTTCCATACCACGAACACCAGAGATGAGGTAGAAGGCAGCAGCCAATGCACCAGCTGGATATTCATTCTGAGGAATGTGGCTACAGAATTCCATCGCATTAACGTGAGCACCCAATACACCCGGAGGAGTTACCATAGGTACACCGCGCTTTTCAAGTTCTGTTACCAAGTACTTGATGAATTCTGGACTTTGGCTGATGGCTGTTTCGTCCAATGTTTCGTACATACCTACGGTCATCGCTTCGATTTCGCGTACAGAGATACCACCATAAGTCAAGAAACCTTCGAACAAAGGAATCAATGCTTCCATCTTGCCGTAAAGTTCGCGTTGGTTGGTACAGATACCACCACCACGAGAAGAAGTCAACTTACGAGCCGAGAAGTAAACGATGTCGGCTAAGCCAGTCATCATCTTCAGGATTTCGCCCAAGCTGTTTTCTTTCCACTTGTCTTCGCGTTGCTTGATGAGGTAAGCGTTTTCGCCCAAAAGTGATGCGTCGAGCACGAGCATAATGCCGTACTTGTCGGCAATACGACGAACGTCCATCAAGTTGCGCATAGAGAACGGCTGACCACCAATCAAGTTGGTTGAGGCTTCCATACGGATGTAAGGGATGTTTTCCTTACCTTCAGTCAAAATGAGTTCTTCCAACTTTTCGATGTTCATGTTACCCTTGAACGGATAGTCGCTCTTCAATTCCATAGCGCGGTCGTAGTAGAGCTCGGCTACACGGGCACCCATTTCCTGGATGTGAGCAAGGGTAGTAGTAAAGTGGTAGTTCATCGGAACGATTTGTCCCTTCTTGATGAATGCCTTGGCCAAGATGTTTTCACAAGCACGACCTTGGTGAGCCGGCAACAAATACTTCTTACCCAATACATCTTCTACCGCCTTTTGCAAGCGGATGAAAGATTGTGAACCAGCATAAGCGTCATCGGCACGGAGCATAGCCGAAACCTGGTTGTCACTCATAGCGTTCACACCACTATCGGTCAACATATCAAGATAAACATCGAGAGTGCTCAAACGGAAAGTGTTGAAGCCACCTTCTTTCAAGGCTTCCATACGACGTTCAATAGGTACTAAGTGAAGTTTCTGCACAACACGAACTTTGTGCAATTCGAGTGGCATATCGCCACCTTTGTAAAATTTTACATTACTCATAGGTACAATCTTTTTATTCTTATTTTCAAAATTGCGCCAAAAGTAACACTTATATTTCAATTAAAAGCAAAAAGTAGTCTCTTTTTTGTAATAAGTCGTTTTTTTGTGTCAAATCTGCTTTTCGGTCAATAGTTTCCAATAGCGGACTGGCATGTCTTGTTTGTGCTTCCTTGGGTTGAGTCGCTCCTTGATGCAGATGGCCTTGAAGTACGTCTTCCAGAGATCTTGAAAAAGTTTTTCGTCCTTGGCTATCTGGTTGTCTTGCAAGATGCCTGTGATGAGATGAGCTTGGCTTTCGTCTTCGAATGTGACTTCTTTTACCGATTTCAAGTCGTAATAGAAACCGTACTTCCGCTTGATGTCGTAGATGAGCCAAGGTTGGTCGGCAAATCGGTCGCGGAAATGCCGAATGGTGAGTGGCAAGACATTGTAAAGCGGTTCGACGGGAGCAAAAAAGGTGCCATCGCTTGCTTTCTGAAAGCGGACGAATTGAAGGAGTCGATGACGTTCGTTGTTCACCTTTTTCCAAATCTTCGAGAGTTCGAGCACGTCGGGGTCTCCAAAGTTAGTTTCAATGGAAACTGGAGCATCGAAGGTTTTTCGCATGTAGCGGAAAAGAAGTTGATCAATGTCTGGAAGTTCGGATAACCAACCGTAAGTGAGATTGGAAAGGGCCGAAGCGGATAGTTTTTTTTGAAGTCCTTTCCATACGCGATTATACTTTTCTTCGGAGGTGGTGATGTGTATTACTTCGTCGTAAAACAAAGGAAGCGGTTCCCTTTCTTTAAGAATTAAGTCAGGGAAAATCTTCCGGTTGTAGGCATCGAAAAGGCATGTCAACAAGCCGTCGAATGTATGGTCATAGATAAAGATAGTCATGGCGTTTCTTCAAAATTTAATACCAATTGTCGTTCATCTGTCTTCCGTTTTTGGGGAGAGGGGAGAAGAAGTCTTCGTACACCTAGTGGAGTCAGTTCATTAACGGTGCGGATGGGCAATTCACTGCATGTAATGAAGTATTGTGCTTTCTTCATCACCACACCGATTTTCTTCAGCTCATAGAAACCGAGTTTGGAGAAGCGACGGGATGCCACGATGAGGCGTGCCGATTTCACTCCGATGCCTGGCACACGGAGAATCATCTCGTAATCTGCCTTGTTGATGTCCACGGGGAAATGCTCTGGATGGCGGAGTGCCCAACTCAGCTTTGGGTCTATTTCGAGGTCGAGATTCGGATAGGCATCATCTACAATTTCATCCACCTTGAACTGATAGAAACGCAAGAGCCAATCGGCTTGATACAATCGGTTTTCACGCACCAAGGGAGGCTGCTTTAAAGCAGGCAGACGCTTGTCGTAAGTATTCACGGCCACATACCCGGAATAATATACCCGTCGCATAGTAGGGTGCTGATAGAGTGCATTCGAGAGGAAAAGGATGTCTTTATCAGACTCCGACGTGGCGCCTACAATCATCTGTGTGCTTTGTCCGGCAGGCACGAAACGGGGTGCATGGCGGAACTTCTTGCGGTCTTCCTTGTTGGTCAGTACCCCTTGCTGGATGTATCGCATCGGTTGATACACACTCTGATGGTCCTTTTCAGGAGCCAGGAGTTTTAAGTTCTCCTCCTTCGGAATTTCGATGTTCACGCTCATTCGGTCGGCATATAGTCCTGCCTCGTTCACCAACTCCCGACTAGCCCCAGGGATGCTCTTCAAATGAATATAGCCATTGAACTTATGAATGGTTCGGAGGTCTTTGGCGACGCGGACCAACCGCTCCATCGTATAGTCAGGATTACGCACCACACCTGAACTGAGAAACAATCCTTCGATGTAGTTCCGTCGATAGAACTCGATGGTTAAATCTACCAACTCGCTTACCGAAAGGGTGGCACGGGGAATATCGTTACTCCGTCGGTTGATACAATACGCACAATCATAAATACATACATTGGTGAGCATCACTTTGAGTAAAGAAATGCATCGCCCGTCTTCAGCAAAGCTGTGGCAGATACCGATGCCTCCCACGGTATTTCCCAATGTACCTGCTTGGTTACGACGGACTGTCCCACTGCTGGAGCAGGATACATCGTATTTGGCAGATTCTGCCAAAATCTTCAGTTTAGCAAGTACGTTTTCGTTCATGGGTTATTCGTTTCTCCAAAAGTACATATACCATTTGAATCACGCAAGAAAAAAGCGTACCTTTGCATCCGTTAATAAATAAAGGTAAAAAGATATGTGGTTAGCCTTAGCTTTTCTTTCGGCAGCTTTGTTGGGATTCTATGATGTCTTCAAGAAACAATCCTTGAAGAACAATGCCGTCATTCCGGTGCTTTTTCTCAACACCTTGTTCTGTAGTTTGATATTTCTGCCCTTTATCGTGCTTTCGGCTTGCGGAAACTCATGGGTAGAGAGTTCTATCTTCCATGTACCGATGGTGGGATGGGAGTCGCATCAATACATCGTTTTGAAATCGTGCATTGTGCTGTCTTCATGGTTGTTGGGCTATTTCGGTATCAAGCATCTACCTATTACATTAGTAGGTCCTATTAATGCCACCCGTCCCGTAATGGTGCTAATAGGAGCGATGCTCGTCTTTGGTGAACGTTTGAATCTCTACCAATGGATTGGGGTATTGTTGGCTATCTTTTCTTTTTTCTTGTTGAGTCGAAGCGGAAAGAAAGAAGGTATCGACTTCAAGCATAACCGATGGGTGTTCGCTGTGGTAGGGGCCGCAGTCCTGGGAGCCGTGAGTGGACTATACGACAAATATTTGATGGCTCCGGTTTTGGAGGGAGGCATCGGCCTTGACCGAATGGCGGTTCAGTCGTGGTATAACCTTTATCAATGTGCGATGATGGGTGTGATGTTGCTTTTGTTATGGTATCCGAAGCGGAAGACGACGACACCTTTTCATTGGCATTGGGCGATAATTTTCATTTCCCTTTTCCTCTCGGCTGCCGACTTTGTTTACTTCTACGCTTTGAGTTTGGACGATGCGATGATATCGATTGTTTCGATGATTCGACGGGGAAGTGTCGTCGTGTCTTTCCTTTTTGGTGCGATGGTGTTCAAGGAAAAGAATCTGAAGAGTAAGGCATTGGATTTACTCCTTATATTAATAGGTATGGTCTTCCTTTATTTGGGAAGCTGCTGATTATTACTTTTTTCTTTCTGACAGCAGAAAGAAAAAAGATAACAAAAAAGAATTTGCTATCGCTCAAACAGCTTTGCTCAAGCCGCATGGCTCTTCATTTCTTTTGCACGAACAAAAGAAACGAAGCAAAGAAAATTCGCCGTCTGCACTTTTTGAACTACTCCGGCACTTTTCTACGCTAAACAAAAAGAACTCGCTTCGCTCAAACAGCTTTTTGTTTTTAACGCTCCGAAAAGCACCTCCGCTTCACGTTCAAAAAGTGAGGCCGGACCTTTATGTTCTTTCGCAACATTGCTTCGCTCGTTGATGTGGGTGTTAACTTGATCAGTTCCGGCATTTAGTGGAGAAGCGTGAAGAAAAATGGAGATTTTTCCGTGAAGAACGAAAAGCTGTTTGAGCGATAGCGAGTTCTTTTCGTTTAGGAAAAACCTCCATTTTTTAGCTTCGGAACGGGAGCCGGCGAATTTTCTTTTTGTTTCGTTTTTCTTTTGTTCGGGCAAAAGAAAAATGAAAGGAAAGCATCATTCAATTATGATATCATAAGAAACATCAAATGCTTCACGCGAACCAAGTTTCTGAATCCATTCACGGTCTTGAAGATCACCTTCATAACCTACTTTGTCACAGCGACCATACCAAGGCTCGATACAAACAAACGGACAATCAGGTTTTGGTTTGGTAGGTGCCCAAAGAGCTACCAATGGAGCATCGAATTTCAAAGTCACATAAGGCTTCTTGTCCTTAGTTAACAAAGAAACTTGCTTCAATTGCTTGTCTTGGAAAATGTAAGTATCGCAATCGAACGTATGTACATCTACCGGCATCAAACCATCGGCATCCAATTCAAGCGAATGAAGTTCCGGAGAAACACAACCCTTTTCCACTGGGGAAATGTACTTCAAATCCTTTGTGTTGTCGAAAGCGAAGTAACAACGTTCTTCTGTAGAAGGATCGAAATCAGGGAAATAGAAAGCAGGATGTGCACCGATTTGGAAATACATGTCCATAGCACCCATGTTTTCCACACGCCATTTCACGGTAATCTTGTTGCCGTCGAGGATGTAACCAATCATCAGTCGGAACGGGAAAGGGAACTTGCCCAATGTCTCAGGTGTACTTTCCAACCAATACACGATGCCATCATCATCCTTGTAAGTTACCTGGAAATCCATGTCGCGGGCGAAGCCGTGCTGACCGATTTCATACGTATTGCCTGCATGACGATATTTGTCTTCCCATACACGACCTACGTTAGGGAACAACACCGGCGAACGACGACCCCAGAACTTGGCATCGCCTTGCCACAAATATTCTTTACCGTTCTTCTTGATGCTCTGAAGTTCTGCACCATGTTCAGAGATTTCAACGGTGAGGATAGAGTTCGAAATTTTATCCATAGTATCTTTGGTTTTTATAGTTCGCTCAAAGGTACAAATAAAAATTGGAAGATTGCAACAAGTCATACGTTTCAATCTTCCAATGATTAAATTTTGATTTAATAAAGGTTTTTATCTTTTCCGAAGCTTCAGCATGTTGGCAGCTTTCCGTCTGTCGGATTCGAATCTGAATGAATCCAGAATCAGATAAGCATTGTCCAAATCCACGATGTGTTTCGCCATGATGTCCAGCACTTTCAGCTTGTCCTTATCAAAAGAGTAGAGTGATAGTAGCTTGGCGCATTGTCGGCAACTGAAATAATTGTCCAATACACCCACACTAAGGAGTTCCAAACGATCCTTTTCGAAAGACTTCCGCTTGATGGTCTTGTAAAGGAATTGGAAATCTTTTTCACCCATGATAAGGTTACGATGTTGAGGACGGTCATGAGGTGGTCGACGTTGTTGCATTTCCAATTCGGCACGAGTAATTCGGTGAGGATTGGATGCATTCAGTAAGCTGGCTCCATTTCCTGTCCATGCACATATCGCAAGGATAAGGATAGTCTTTGATATTCGTTTCATAGTCGTCTGTTTTTATTTGTTTGATGCAAAGGTAATGGATGATTGTTTGTGGAGGAAAAGATATTCCCTAATTGTCGGTAGGGAAATCCCTAAATTTGATAGGGAAATTCCTATTCTCCATGAAATGCTCCTTACACCAAAAAATGAGAGTACTCTCGATTCATCCTGAGAGTACTCTCATCAGCTTGCAAGACTACTTTCTTAGCCACCTAAGAGTACTAACGTTATTCATCGTGTCTGCGGATGAATGTTTATTCAATGGCAGCTTCCGGGATGCCTGCAGTTTCGGCATCTTGTGCAAACCATACGTTCATTGTGACATGGTCGCCGCGGTTGTTCCAGGCGTAATAGGGGATAAGCTTCAAAGAGGCTGGTGTGGTTTCTTCGCCTTTCAATGCTTCGGCGTTCAGGGTGATAGCAGGGATTCCCTTCAAGATGCCTTCCTTGAAGGTGTCTATCTGTCCTTGCTGGCCATTGGAAGTAAGGATGTAACTTGATGCAGGATGTTCATTGTCCGGTCCTTCGGCGCAATAGACCAAAGGGCCGCGAGTGACGCAAGTACGGTTAATGTCGGCTTCCACCCGATTGTCGGCGATGGAATAGCGTACCGGCATCGGAAGGTCGAGTTCCACCTTGTCACCTGCGTTCCACGAACGCTTCACAGGCAGGTAGCCGTCAAGGACAGGAGCATTGACTTTCTGGCCATTGACAGAAGCCGTTGCTTGGGTAGAAGTCTTGTCGGAGTAGCTGTACAGCTCGCCGGGCACGAAGCGATCGCTGCACCAGGTCGGGATGCGGAGCCAAAGGGTAAAGTCCATCGCTTCGGAATCAGGACTGACCTCAATCTGAATCTTCCCGTTGAAAGGATAGTCCGTTTGCTGTCTGAGCTTGACCGAGCCGTTCCCCAAAGTCAGCTCGGTGGAATTGCTGGCATACAAGGCACAGAAGATGTCGTCTTCCGTATGCGAGTAAATCATGCCGGACACTTGCGGGATGAGTCGTGCTAAATTGGATGGACAGCAAGCGGTGGCAAACCAGGGAGAGCGTCCGGCACGACCATGGTTGAAGGTTTTCTCTCCGTCGGCTTCCAATACGTTGACATAGAAGAAACGGTTCCCTTCGATATTCACTCCTGCCAGCACATTGTTGTATAGGGCCACTTCTGCCACATCCACATACTTGGCATCGCCCGAGGCTAAGAACATGCGGTAGTTGAAGAGCACGTTGCCCACGGCAGCACAGGTTTCGTCGTAAGTGTCGAGGTTGGGGAGTACATAGTCGGGACCGAAGCCTTCGATTCCCCGTACGGCACCCAAGCCGCCGTTGATGTGCATCTTCTTATCGACGATGTCATGCCAGATGCTTTCTAATGCAGGAACCAACGTGGTATCTCCGTTATTGGCTACCACATCCGCCATGCCCGAATATAAGTACATGGCGCGTACGGAATGTCCTTCGGCAGTGCGCTGTTCGCGGACAGGAAGGTGTTGCTGGGCATAGTTGGGAGCCATTGCCCCCTTTCCGTCGGGTTGGTAGGTTACGCCACGCACATCGATGAACTTCTGTGCCATGTCTAAATAGAGTTGCTTACCTGTCGCTTGATATAGTTTGACCAATGCCAATTCAATTTCTTCGTGTCCTGGTGCCTGGTTCACCGGTTTTCCTTCGTTGTAGTTCGGGTCACCTTCGAAGAACACCTTGTTGATGTGCTGGGCATTCTTTTCGGCTACGTCCAGCCATTTCCGTTTGCCGGTAGCTTTGTAGTAGGCAATGGCACCTTCGTACATGTGTCCCATGTTGTAGAGCTCATGGCTGTGTACCACAAAGGAGTAAGGCTTGTCGCCAGCTCCCCAGCCATTGGGCTTCTTGAACGGAGCGGAGAACCATTCATACAGGTAGCCGTCCGGTTTCTGGGCATCGGCAATGATGTCGATGATTTCGTCCATCTGCTTTTCCAGTTCGGGATCTTTCTCGATGGTGAGCAGACAGGCTGCTCCTTCCATCACTTTGAACAAGTCTGATGCTACATAGCGCGGAAGGTTTTCCAGTTTGCCTTGGCCGGTCTTTAAATATTCACCGGTTCGTCTGAGGTTTTCGACGGCCGGTTGCGCCTTTTCGAGGGCGAAAGGAACCAAGGTCTGTTTTTGGGTCTTTAATCGAGGGAGCCAGAACTGGTCTTGCAGGGTAACTTTCTCGAACGTGACAGGTGTCAAGGCTTCTTTTCCCTTGACAATGGGTTCTTGACACGATGTAAAGATAGCTCCGGCGAGGAGGCTTGCAGCGATGATATTCCTTGTTTTCATGATAGATAGCGTTGGATGATTGGGACAAAAATCGGAAATTTCGTGGATATATCCAAAGGTATTTCCTACTTTTTGGGGGCGCGGATTTTGAGTGTTTAGCTTGGCATATAAAGAAATGGCGGCCCTCAACCGAGAGCCGCCATTACTTATAATATACTAATCAAAAAGATTATTCGTTAGACCAATCCATCTTAGTCATGCGTACATAGCTTTGATAACGCTTCTTGGCCATGTCTTCGCAAGCCTGGAACAAACCGGCAGCTTCTGCTGGGAATTGCTTCATTACGGATGCGAAACGAACTTCACCCTTCAAGAAGTCTTGGAAGCCTTCCCACTTCGGTTCCTTAGAGTCGAGTGTGAATGGGTTCTTGCCTTCTTCTTCGAGAGCCGGGTTGTAACGCCACAAGTGCCAGTAACCGCATTCTACTGCAGCTGCTTCTTCAGCCTGTGCCTTACCCATACCCTTCTTCAAACCGTGGTTGATACATGGAGCGTAAGCAATCACGATAGATGGACCTGGATAAGCTTCAGCTTCGCGGATAGCCTTCAAGCACTGGCTTTGGTCAGCACCCATCGCAATCTGAGCTACGTAAACATAACCGTAAGTAGTAGCAATCATACCGAGGTCTTTCTTACGTACACGCTTACCGGCAGCAGCAAACTTAGCGATAGCACCGAGTGGAGTAGCCTTAGAAGACTGACCACCTGTGTT
>SUXY01000073.1 GCA_015060705.1 Bacteroides sp.
TTGACGGAAAGACTCCGAAGAAGGTCATCATCGTTCCGAAGAAGATTGTAAACGTGGTATTGTAATATTCTATTCAAGGTGTGCCTCACCGCACACCTTGAATAAATAAATCTTAATCGACATATTATGGACGCATTGTTAAATTCAAAGATTGGCCGCGAGTTGAAAGATTATGTGGCTATCACACTCGGTATCATGTGCTATGCACTCGGTTGGGCAGCCTTCCTGCTTCCTTATCAAATCTCTACCGGTGGAGTTACAGGTATTTCAGCCCTTATCTATTATGTAACAGGAATCGAAATCCAAGTTTCCTATTTTGTCATCAATGCCATTTTCATGGTATTCGCCTTGAGGATTCTCGGTCTTAAATTCTGTATAAAGACACTTTACGCCATTCCTGCACTTACTTTTTTCCTATGGCTCTTCCAAGTTTTATTGAAAGACGATGCAGGTAATTTGCCTCTGTTGCTAGGTCCTGGTCAGGAATTTATGGCATTGGTCGTAGGTGCCAGCATGACTGGTTTTGGTATCGGATTTGTATTTATCTATAATGGTAGTACTGGGGGAACGGATATCCTTGCTTGGATTATCAACAAGTACAAGGATGTATCGTTAGGCCGACTGATTATGTATGGTGATATCATCATTATTTCTTCTTGTTATTTGGTATTCCATGATTGGAAGCGTGTTTTGTTCGGTTTCTGCGTATTGTTTATCATGAGTGTCGTCATCGACTATGTAGTGAACAGTAACCGCCAATCGGTTCAATTCCTTATCTTCTCCAGAAAGCACGAAGAAATAGCCGAAACCATTACTCGGGAACTTCATCGTGGGGTAACTCTATTGGATGGTACCGGTTGGTATAGCAAGCAAAGCATTAAGGTAGTTGTAGTCCTTGCCAAGAAAAATCAATCCAATGAAATATTCCGATTGGTAAGGGACATTGATGAAAATGCCTTTATCTCACAAAGTAATGTCGTCGGGGTATATGGTGAAGGATTCGATAAGATTAAAGTGAAGAAGAAAAAGACAGCATAAGCTTCTTCTTCCATAATCACTTTAAGAAAATAGAAATGGAGAACTCGATGAAATGGCGCATTTGGTGCATTTCATCGAGTTTTATATAAGCTTTCACCTCTTCCAACTCCTTTAGAACCTCCCCTTTTCAATTTTTCCCGTTTTTCTCCTTTCATCCTTCATTCTCTTTGTATATCAACGGTTTACGGTGAACTTACCCCATTTTTCCCTTCATTCTGCCTTCACAAGTACATAAGCGACATATACAGAGCTACCCAATATCATACACGTCTATTTTGCATCACAAAATTTAGTTCCAACTTTTTATACCTACTGGAACTTTTTGTACCACTTAGTGGAACTTTTTGTACCAGCTAGTGGGAGAATTGGTTCCAGCTAATGGAACTGCTTCGCGCTTATAGTCATGTATGGAGCTGCTTCAAATGTAAATGGAGGCAATCATTGCTTTTCTGCACAAAATATCGTAAGTTTGTAAAGTATAAAAAGCAATAGAATAGAAGAACATCTATGAAACACATCCCCAAATCAATACGATTATGAAAAACAATGTTTTAACCCAAAGAAAATACAAATATGAAGTTAAACTATTTATAACGATATTGTTGGTGAGCTTCTTGACAGGATGTTCCGATGACACTCCCAACGAACAAGAAGTGAAGGACGAATATGCCGCATGGAAGTACGTCAACGCTTTCGCTCATGGAGCCATGAGCAAGTATTATCTGTGGAAAGACGAAATAGCCAAGGACTTGGATGCTTGGGACTGGGAATGGTCTGAACCGAAAGCAAAAGTGCTGAAAATACGTTATAAGGAAAACGGAAAGGATGTGGACCGATGGACACGACTTTTCGACAACTATAGCGAAGAGACCGCAAACATCGTAACGACATACGGCTTCGAATATGCCCTCTATCAAGCAGGCTCGTCCAAGCAACTCATGTTTGTCACTACCCTTGTTTATCCGGGAAGTCCAGCTGCAAATGCGGGATTGAAAAGAGGGAACCTTATCGTAGGATTGAACAATGAACCTATAACGATCGACAATTATCAGCAACTTTCCACATTGTCTTCGGTGGAACTGATGGTGCAGACTCAGAGCAGTCAGAAAGTCGTGAAGATGCAGGCCGTAAGCATGTACGAAGACCCCGTCGTGCTCGATTCCATCTACCGGTGGGAGAATAAGAAAGTGGGCTATTTGTTCTATAACAAGTTCAATCCATTGTCGTGCGAGAAACTCATCAGCGTCTGCAAGCGCTTCAAGAACGAGGGAGTCAGCGAGTTGATTCTGGACTTGCGGTATAATTCGGGAGGCAATAGCAAAGTGCATCAATTGTTGGCCTCCATGTTGGCACCGGAAGAAAATGTTGCCCGTAATGACGTATATCTGAAAAGAGTTCACAACAAGGACTATGAGGAAGAATTACGGCAAAAGGGAGCACCCTTGGAACAACTCCTTCAACCTCAATTGGAATGGACGATAGACGGAAATAAATATGATTATGATGTATCGGATGCGAATATAGGAATCACCAAGCTCTATGCCTTGGTTTCGGGAAAGACAGCATCGGCATCCGAAGCGATTCTGATAGGCTTGAGACCTTACTTGGACATCGAAATCATCGGAGAAACGACCCGTGGAAAGTATTGTGGAGGGTATAACCTCTTGGCTGCCGACTGGTATCAGAGTATGGTGGACACCTATCGGGAAGAGGGGCGTGACTTCTATGCCGAGCATCCCGACTTGGCCGACTGGAAGGCATACGTTGCCGATTGGGGCATGTACGTCATCAACGATTATTTCACCGACAAGACTGGTATCCGGTCAGACCTCAGCCAGGGTCTTTCGCCCGATTTCAAGGTCGTCGATGCACCGTTCGAGACTTATCCTTTGGGTGACGAGCGTGAGGTGTTACTTCATGCCGCATTGGCCAGAGCCGGCAAGACGGACTTGTCTTCGAGAGGTGAAGAATCCCGTTCGGCAAATGAGAGATACAAACTGATAGAATATATAACAAATCAAGGAACTTCAGACGGGAACTTCATTACAACGCACTGAGAGACAGTGCTAATGAAGTTCCTGTAAACTGAAGGTAACTTTTTCTTTTATTCCTTTTCTGCTAGATAAACCCCTCCAATAATGCAAATTGCTCCAATCAAAGAAGTCAAGGTGATGACTTCGGAAAGGATGATGGACGAAAGCACCAAGGTGCTCATCGGCTGGAAGTAGATGTAGTTGGCGGTTCGGGAAGGTCCCAAGACCTTGACCGCTGCATTCCAGGCAATGAAGCAAAGCATGGAAGCCACTATGCCCAAGAAAAGCAGATTGAATACCACTACGGGTTGTGTCAGAATCTCCATGTCCACCAACAGAGGGTCGTAAATGAAATACACCATGACCGAAAGGATGCTATACAAGAAAACCTTTCGGGTGATGAAAGCGGTGGAATATCGGTTGCCCAAAGGTTTCAGCACCAAACAATAGATGGCCCACATCAATGCAGCCATGATACTCAGGAAATCACCCAATGGGTTAATCTTCAAAATGACACTACCACTGAAAACGACCAATCCTACACCCACCAAGGCAATCAATGAACCAATCAACATATTCTTCCGGAGTGCATCCTTGAACACCCAATGCGCCAATAGAGCCGTAAAGATAGGAGTCGTACAAACCAACAGCGCCACATTCGAAGCCTGACTGATACCAAGTGCATTGTTCTCGGCAATGAAATACAAGGTACCTCCCGTCAATCCGGCAAGCATCAACATTCCTTCGTCTTTCCAAGTATCTGCCCACAACCGTTTGTGAGATATCAACAGGATACAGAAATAAGCTACCACAAAGCGGTAGAACATGATATCCATGGGACCCAAACCATGTTGCAGCAAGACCTTGGTGGAAACGAATGTTGTTCCCCAAATGATTACGACCATAAGGGTAATCAAATGAAATAATAATATGCGGTTCTTAAACATTGTGATTTTCTTAATAAGTTCGCAAAATTAACTCTTTCCCGTTACATAAGCACAACTTTCCTATCGTCTTTTTTGTTTCATGTACCTATTTATTATCAAAAGAAACGAACAATGAACGCTAAATTATCCGCTTTTTTATTGGCAAGCTTAGGGGTTGCCACTCAAGTTCCTACCAATGCCTGTACCGGTATCACTCTCCATAGCAAGGACGGTGCCACCATTGCCGCCCGTACCATCGAATGGGCAGAAAGTGTCATGAACAATATGTATGTGGTCGTTCCCCGGAATCAGGAACTCCAGTCGCTCACTCCTACAGGGATGGGCGGTGTGAAATTCAAGACCAAGTATGGCTTTGTGGGATTGGCGGTGGAACAGAAGGAATTCATGGTAGAAGGCATCAACGAGAAAGGGCTATCTGCCGGTTTGTTCTACTTTCCCAACTATGGCAAGTACCAGCCTTACGATGCTGCTCAGAAGGACAAATGCTTGGCCGATTTTCAAGTAGTATCGTATGTCTTGGCAGGATGTAGTACCGTAGACGAAGTGAAAGAAGCTCTTGGAAAGGTATGTATCATTAACATCGACCCTCGCTCGTCGACCGTTCATTGGCGCTTTACCGAACCTTCGGGTAGACAGATTGTCCTCGAAATCGTGGATGAAGTGATGCATTTCTACGAAAATCCATTGGGTGTACTCACCAATTCACCGGGTATCGAATGGCATTGGACCAACTTGAACAATTACATCAACCTGCAACCGGGCAGTACACCGGAGCATCCGTTCGGTCCGTTGGAGATGAAGAGTTTAGGTCATGGTACCGGCTTGTTGGGACTTCCGGGTGATTTCACTCCACCGTCCCGCTTTGTTAGAGCTGCTTTCTTTCAGCTGACTGCTGCCCAGCAACCCACAGCCGAAGAAAGTACCGTACAAGCCTTCCATTTGCTCAATAATTTTGATATTCCAACCGGAACCGAATTGCCATGGGGAAAGGCACCTGCCGATATGCCGAGTGCGACTCAATTCACCGTAGCATCGGATACGCACAATCGGATACTTTACTATCGTACCATGTACAATAGCAATATCCGATGCATCAACCTCAGAAGTATTGATTTCGACAAGGTGAAATACCATGCCCATGCTTTGGACAATCTGAAGAAACAGCCGATTGAAACGATAACTATCCGATAAAATTTGACAAAGTTCGATTTATTGGTTATTTTTGCAAACAAGAAAGAAACTATAAATCGAACAATTTTATGTCATTTTTAACCGATTTAATCAAAGAAAAAGCCAGCGAAGTATTAGCTGATAAGATTTCAATTCCTGGAAGTATTCAGGAAGAAGTATTGGGTGGTGTAGCCGATTCCATTTTCGGAAGTGTGAAGCAAACCGCCGGTAAGGAAGGTGGTCTTGACCAATTGGTTGAACTTTTTACAGGAAGACAAGCAGCTTCTAGCAGTCCGGTTACACAATTGGCTAGCAACATTTTTGGTTCGGATATTGCCAAGAAGCTTGGTTTGTCACCAGCCATTGTCAATGCCATTGTACCTATGATTCCTGTCATCATTGAAAAGTTCACTTCCAGCGGAAAGATCGATATCAATGATCTCATTTCAGAAGCGACCGCTTCGGGTGTAGCTGATAAGTTGAAGGATGTAGCCGGAGGTTTCTTGGGTGGTCTTTTTAAGTAAGAGGCATGAAAAAGAAATTGGTAGTAGCAACCAACAATGCCCATAAGCTGGAAGAAATTGCTGCCATTTTGGGTGATGAAATGGAATTGTTGAGTCTGAAAGATATAAAATGTTTTGCAGACATTCCTGAAACGGCGGATACATTGGAAGGCAATGCTCGCCAAAAGGCTATGTATATCTACGAGAACTATGGTATGGATTGCTTTGCCGATGATACCGGTTTGGAAGTGGATGCCTTGAATGGAGCTCCAGGCGTATATTCAGCTCGCTATGCAGGTGATGGTCATGATTCGGAAGCCAATATGCAGAAGCTATTGCATGAGTTGGAAGGCAAGAAAAATCGTAAGGCTCAGTTTCGCACAGCTATCTGCTTGATTCAAGAAGGTAAAGAGTATCTTTTCGAAGGTATTGTCAAGGGAGAAATCATTCAGGAGAAGCGAGGTGGAGCGGGTTTTGGTTATGATCCTATCTTCGTTCCTGAAGGCTATGAACAGACTTTTGCAGAGTTGGGTAATGATGTTAAGAATACCATTAGCCATCGTGCTAGAGCTGTAGAAAAGCTCTGTTTGTTTTTGAAGAAATAGATGTGTATAAAAAAAGCTCTCCATGATATGTGGAGAGCTTTTTTGTTATAAAGATTATCTTATTTTGCAATTACGAGATAATAGTTCTTCTTACCGCGTTGAACAAGCAAATATTTTTCATCCAATAGGTCAGCAGTAGTAACTACTTGGTCGAAAGCTGCAAGCTTTTCCTTGTTCAAAGAAACGCCACCGCCCTGAACGAGCTTACGTATTTCACCCTTTGAAGCGAAGATAGCTGCATTGTCTACAAACAAGTCTACGGCCTTCACGCCTTCTGTCAAGGCTTCTTTGGAAACTTCGAATTGAGGAACACCTTCGAATACAGCAAGCAATGTCTGTTCGTCAAGTTTCTTCAAAGCATCCGATGTCGCATTACCGAAAAGGATGCCTGATGCCTCAACGGCTGCATTGTATTCTTCTTCAGAGTGAACCATACAAGTCACTTCCTTAGCCAAACGCTTCTGCAATACACGCAAGTGTGGAGCTTCAGTATGTTCAGCAATTAACCCTTCGATTTCTTCCTTGCTGAGCGAAGTAAAGATCTTGATGTACTTGGCAGCATCTTCATCGCTTACGTTCAACCAGAATTGGTAGAACTTGTAAGGAGAAGTGTAACGAGGATCCAACCAAATGTTTCCAGATTCTGTCTTACCGAATTTGCCACCATCAGCCTTGGTAATCAAAGGACAAGTCAAAGCAAAAGCTTCACCTCCCTTAGTACGACGAATCAATTCAGTTCCAGTAGTGATGTTACCCCATTGGTCAGAACCACCCAATTGCAATTTACAATTCTTGTTTTCCCATAAATAAAGGAAGTCATAACCTTGAAGCAATTGATAAGTGAATTCAGTAAATGACAAACCGTCGCGTGCTTCACCGTTCAAACGTTTCTGTACGCTATCCTTTGCCATCATATAGTTTACAGTAATGTGCTTGCCGATTTCACGTGCGAAATCAAGGAAGGTATAATCCTTCATCCAATCGTAGTTGTTGACCAATTCAGCCTTGTTGGCTGCATCGCTGTCGAAATCGAGGAATTTGGCCAGTTGCTTTTGGATGCAAGATACGTTATGGCGCAAAGTTTCTTCGTTCAACAAGTTACGTTCGGCAGACTTACCTGAAGGGTCACCGATCATACCGGTTGCTCCACCTACCAAAGCTAATGGCTTGTGTCCACAACGCTGAAAGTGACGCAACATCATCACACCACAAAGGTGGCCGATGTGCAATGAATCAGCAGTTGGGTCAATACCCAAATAGGCGGTAACTTGTTCCTTTGCCAATAATTCTTCTGTACCCGGCATGATTGTATGCACCATACCGCGCCATGTCAATTCTTCTACAAAATTCATCTGTATGTATGTTTTAATGTTTTGATTTTTACTTTAATGGCTGCAAAATTACGATACTTTATCTGAACAACCAACTCTTATGCCTTAAAAAAGACTTCCTTTACATTCTTCTTGACGCTTTCTGTGAGTTCTTCCAGGCTGATACCACGGACTTTGGCAATGGATTGGTAAATGGCTTCAATGGAAGTTCCCGACTCATCTGTTTCGATGAAAAGCTTTTCTTGTGGAACAGCTTGCAAAGCGTCTTCTTGAAAATGTTCACCGAAGGAGAGGTGGAAACCATGTCGTAGGCAATCGATAGCCAAAGCTTCTTTTCCTCTAAAACCATGTATAATCCAAGCTTGACTGGGTTTTATTTCTTTCTTTAGCAAAATCAGTTCGTTGAATGCTTTGACACAATGAAGGATGAGTGGCAATCTTTTTTCTTCGCTGAGTAAGGCTTGTTGTTTCAAAAGCTTCATTTGGATATCCATGGAAGGTCCTTTGAGTTTATCGAGTCCCCCCTCTCCTATGGCTATTACAGAAGGATCTGATATTTGTTCTTGTAAAGTGTGCCATTGGGTTTCGGCGTTTTCTTCTGTCAGATACCAAGGATGAATACCAATGGAAGTATAGACAATCCGAGGATCGGTTGGGGGCAATCCAGAAGAGCAAGAAAGAATTTCTGATTCCGGATATACCAACGTATGGGTATGTATATTGAAAAAGTCCATGGTTGTTTAAGGAACAGGATCATAACCGGATCCACCCCATGGGTGGCATCGTAAAATTCGTCGGATAGTCAAATACAGTCCTTTGATAGGACCATGTTTGCTGAGTGCTTCAATAGCATAGGCCGAACATGTAGGCGTAAAACGACACGACGGGGGTGTCATAGGAGAAATGTATCCGCGATAAAAACGGATCGGTAAGATCAAAAGATTAATCAACACTTTTCTCATTGAATCTCTTCAGCTATGTGAGTGAGCAGTTTTTTTACCTTGTATTCTACTTGTTCTGTGGAATATAGTTTGTTGTCAAGCCAAATAAAAGCTAGCACCATCTTGGTAGGTGATTCTTTTGCTTTCAATGCATTGAGTAGAATGTATTTGTTATGTCGATAGGCTTCGCGAACTTGCCGTTTGACATGATTACGCTTTACGGCATGTTTGAAACGCTTTTTCGGTACGCTGATAAGTATGGAAGCATCGGCTAGGTTCTCTTCCGATGTAAGAGGCATATACACCACACGTAATGGGAATGCCGGGAAGGATTTGTTTCCTCCAGCAAATAGACGCTCGATGAGTTTCTTGCTATTCAAACGTTCACTTTTTTTGAGTGTATATTTTTTATCTTCCATATTTTATGATACGAAAAAGGAGGTTTTGAATCACAAAGTTACAACTTTATGCTTACAAAACCTCCTAAGTATATGAACAATTTAATCAATCTTTGTTGCGCTCACCAATAAATTTATCCAAAGCAGCTGTCATAGAAGGTGCTTCTACCGTTGGAGCTTCTAAATCCAAGCGTAAACCTGCGTCCTTTACGGCTTTAGCTGTAGCTGGTCCGAAACAGCCGATGGCTATGTCGTTTTGTTCAAATCCAGGAAAATTCTTCATCAAAGAATTGATACCTGCCGGGCTGAAAAACAACAACATGTCATAATCAAACTTTTCATCAGCTGTGAAATCGTTGCTTACGGTACGATACATGACAGCTTCTGTATGTTGGATTTTCTTGGCATCCAATGCATTCTTGATTTCATCAGTGTGAACGTCTGACATCGGCACCAAATATTTTTCAGAATTGTGCTTAACGATAGATGGAAGCAAATCATTGAATTTACCTGTTGCACCAAAGAATACTTTACGCTTGCGATATTGTACATATTTTTGAATGTACAAAGCGATTTGTTCAGAAGTACAAAAATACTTCATTGTCTCAGGAATTGTTACTCGCAATTCTGCACATAAGGTAAAGAAATGATCGATGGCATGGCGCGATGTGAACACCACTGCTGTATGATCAAGAATAGACACTTTTTGTTGTCTGAATTCTTTGGCTGACAGACTTTCCACCTTAATGAAAGGCCGAAAATCAATTTTTACACCGTACTTCTCAGCTATGTCGTAGTAAGGAGATTTTTCTGACGATGGTTTTGGCTGAGAGACGAGAACTTTCTTTATTTTCAAGGCTCTAAAAATTTAATATCAAATTGTTATTCACAAGTTCAATGCCTTTCCAGAATAGGAGGTCGGGCAAAATTTCAAGGGCACAAAAGTACAGAATTAAATGGAAAACGCCATGAATCTTTTCAAAAAAGTTGCTAAAGCATATCCAAAACAGCGATAATTTAGCAAAAATTATCAGAAATCCAATCATGTAGAGCGATATCTGTGACGAAATGTCGAAGTAGACTGTCACTAGAATAACCGGTAACATCCAAATACCTAACCAAATGAATATGTTGAAAAAAGATGTTATCCAAAGGGAATTCTTAACTTTTTGAAAGAATATCCAGTTGATGAATTGGTAAAGTATGGATTTTAAGCAAATGAAAATACTTACACTTAGCGTGTATCCTCCCAATAACCATTCATGTGGTACTTGGGTCAGAATGTTGGGTGTAGTATTTGCATAATAGCCGTAAAAACAAAACCCCAATAGTACGCAAGAGAGTATAACCAAAAGGATTTTATAGTAGATGTTTGATGTGGTTACTTCATCAAACATGCTGGAACGTTCTCGACTGGTGAAGGATGCCTTTAATTGTTGTAGTAAATATTTTTTTTCTTTTGAAAACGCAAAAGATGTAGCCAATATGCATAGAAACAGGATGATAGTAATCATCCAGTCCGTGTGGAGAAGATAAGGAAGGGGCTCTCCGGGCATACCTGATGTAAGTGGTATAATCATCATATAGCTGCAAATTTGCGTACGTTTTTGTTCCACCAAGGAGTTGTATGTAATAAATCAATGGCCTCTTGAGCAGAAGTGGCAACTAGCCAAATGGCACGGTGTTCTGGTCGCATGAAGTTTCCGTCTATAGCGCGTTGAAGCATTTCCAATAAAGGGTCATAAAATCCTTGGACATTCAGGATTATTATCGGTTTTAAATATAAACCCAATTGTTTCCAAGTGATAATTTCCAACAATTCTTCCATGGTTCCACAACCACCGGGAAGGGCAATTACTCCGTCTGACATTTCAGCCATAAGTTGCTTGCGTTCGTGCATCGTTTCGGTTTCTATCAATTGGGTCAAACCGTTATGATGCCAGTTCTGTTCTACCATGAAACGGGGAATGACACCGGTAACAGTCCCACCGGCAGCTAAAGCAGCATTAGAGGTCGTACCCATGAGTCCGATACTTCCAGCACCATTAATGAGGTTGATGCCTTTTGAAGCGAGCAATCGCCCCAGCTCTTCCGCCACGGCGAAATAGACTGGAGCAATTTTTGTGCTGGATGCGCTATATACGCAAACGTTCTTTATGTTGTTCATTACAATCCGAATGCTTCTTTTACCTTATCTACATAGTCGAGCTTTTCCCAAGTGAAGAGTTCTACTTCTACAGTCTTGGTTTCACGATACATGGATTCGTAAGTCTTGGTTACTACCTTTGGTTCGCGGCCCATGTGTCCGTATGAAGCGGTTTCTTCATAAATCGGATTACGGAGCTTCAAACGTTCTTCGATAGCCTTCGGACGGAGGTCGAACAATTCGTCAATCTTCTTGGCGATTTCACCATCGGTCATGTTTACATTGCTACGACCGTAGGTATTTACGTAAATGCTTACCGGGCGGGCTACACCGATAGCGTATGATACTTGTACCAGCATTTCGTCAGCAACACCAGCAGCTACCATGTTCTTGGCGATGTGGCGGGCTGCATATGCTGCACTACGGTCTACCTTACTTGGGTCCTTGCCTGAGAAAGCACCACCACCGTGAGCGCCCTTGCCACCGTATGTGTCCACGATAATCTTGCGGCCTGTCAAACCGGTATCTCCGTGAGGACCACCGATCACGAATTTGCCTGTCGGGTTCACGTGATAGATGATCTGGTCGTTGAACAACTTCAACACTTCAGGATTGTGGATGCTGGCAATGACACGTGGCATCAGGATTTCGATAACATCCTTGCGGATTTGAGCCAACATTTCTTCATCAGCTTTCAATTGAGCTTCCTTTGTCTTGTCGGTAGGAAGGATAAATTCATCATGCTGGGTAGAAACTACGATGGTATCGATACGAACCGGCTTTCCGTTGTCATCGTATTCGATGGTAACCTGGCTCTTGGAGTCCGGACGGAGGTAAGTCATTTCCTTGCCTTCGCGACGGATATCTGCCAAGATCATCAACAACTTGTGCGACAAGTCGAGTGAAAGCGGCATGTAGTTTTCTGTTTCGTTGGTTGCATACCCGAACATCATACCTTGGTCGCCTGCACCTTGGTTCATCGGGTCTTCGCGTTCTACACCACGGTTGATGTCGGCACTTTGTTCATGGATGGCGCTGAGTACACCACATGAGTTACCTTCAAACATGTATTCGCTTTTTGTATAGCCGATGCGGTTGATGACTTCGCGGGCAATGCGCTGGAGGTCAACGT
>SUXY01000074.1 GCA_015060705.1 Bacteroides sp.
TTGAGCTTGCACCCAACTAAGTATGCTGAAGAATTGGTGAAGAAGATGGAAAAGGTAGGTGCTAAGGCTTACTTGGTGAACACAGGCTGGAACGGTACTGGCAAGCGTATCTCTATCAAGGATACTCGCGGTATCATCGACGCTATCTTGGATGGTTCTATCAACAACGCTCCTACTAAGACTATCCCTTACTTCAACTTCGTAGTTCCAACAGAATTGCCGGGTGTAGATCCTAAGATCCTTGACCCACGCGATACTTACGAATGCGCTTGCAAGTGGGAAGAAAAGGCTAAGGACTTGGCTGGTCGCTTCATCAAGAACTTCGCTAAGTTTACAGGTAACGAAGCTGGTAAGGCTTTGGTTGCTGCTGGTCCTGAACTCTAATTGACCAAATATATCTAAAGGGGCGCCATAAACGACGCCCCTTTTTTGTTTAATCACTTAATCAAATTTATTAACATGAAGAAGTTGTTTCACGTTGCCTTGATGGCAGTAATGGTCATGATGACCGCTTGCCAACAATCTAAGGAAGATTACATCAAGGAATTCAAGTCATTCGTTACAGAAGTATCAGAAGAATGCGGCGATTACACAGATGCTGACTGGGAAAAAGCAGCCAAGGAATTTGAAGCTTTGGTAAAGCAAGCTGAACAATACGAAGACATCACTACCGAAGAAGCTGTAGAATTGGCAGCAGTGCAAGCTAAGTTTGCCGGTTTGAAGGCCAAGAAGGGCATCAACAAGGTGATTGATGGTGTGAAGGATTTGTTTGGCGGTAAAAAAGACAAATAATCCATGAATGCATTCAAGGCTTTAGTAAGCGCCCTTTTGGTGGGCGCTCTTTTCAGCTGTACTCCTGCTCAACAGGAAAACAAGACTGATGAGGGTAAGAATGCAGTCATTGAGACCATCATGACCCGTCGCAGTGTACGCAAGTATCAGCCTCAGGCTGTAAACCGTGACACCATGCAGACTATCATGGAATGTGGTATCAACGCACCGAATGCCATCAACCGTCAGGCTTGGGAAGTACGTATTGTCGATAATCCGGAAGTGATTAAGAAGTTGACAGACCTCTATCTGAAGGACAATCCGAAGGAAGCGAAAAATCCGAACTTCAAGAACATGTTCCGAAATGCGCCGACCGTAGCCTTCATTGCCAATGACACTACCTTTGCTTATTCTCCGGTAGACTGTGGTCTGATGGCTGAAAACATGATTCTTTCGGCTTGGTCGATGGGCATCGGTTCGGTATGTTTGGGTGGTCCTGCCCGTTTCATGAAGAGTAATCCGGAAGCAAATGCCTATCTCAAGGAAATGGGCTTCTCTGAAAACTATGATTTGTTGCTCTGTATCGGTTTCGGCTATCCGGCAGAAACACCGAAGGCAAAACCTCGCGATGCAGCGAAAGTGAAGTTTATGGATTGATGTTCCCCTCTGTCATTCAGAGCATAGCGAAGAATCTCGAATACATAAAGTGGTTGTTATCGAGATTCTTCACTTCATAACGTTCCGTTCTGAATGACAATCTAATCCTAAATAATAATTCCCCCTCCCAGCACCACATCTCCCCGATAGAAAGCCGCAGCTTGTCCCGAAGCAATAGCGGTCAATGGCTCATGGAGCTGTACATGCAGAGTGTTGTCGGGTTGTAAAGTAACCGTACAACGATTGGCTTGCTTGCGATAGCGGATTTTGACAATTACATCGTCTTGATTCAAAAGCAAAGCGGGCTGGGTGATATTCCAATCCTTCAAACGCATCTCTATTTTCTCCAACGACTTCAAGTCACCTATGACGACCTTATTTTCCGAAGGAAGGATTTCCTTAACAAAGACCGCCCGGTTCAAATCTATCCCCAAACCCCGGCGCTGTCCGATGGTATAGAAAGGATAACCCTCGTGCCAAGCAATGAAATTTCCTTCCTCATCATAGAATTTTCCTCTTTGGATAGCTTCGGCAGGTACTTTCTTTTTTAAGAACGAGCGATAGTCCATCGGACAGAAACACACCCCGATACTGTCTTTCTTCTTCGCTGCCTTGAGAAAACCCCGCTCCTCGGCCAACTGCCTTACTTCGATCTTCGTCAGATCGCCCATGGGCAAAAGCATCCGTTCCAAAATGTCTTGTGGAAGTCCCCATAAAAAGAAAGACTGGTCTTTGTCGACATCGGCTCCCGTCGTGATATGCCACTTTCCTTCGATGCAGCGCTTGCGGACATAGTGACCGGTAGCCAGATGATAGATACCCTGCTCATCGGCCAATTGGCGGAGCAACGGCCATTTTAAATAATTATTGCAAAGGGTACAAGGCACCGGCGTATGACCTCCCATGTACTCGTGAATGAAGTAATCGATAATGGTAGTTCGGAAGGTGTCCCTACAATCGTATACAAGGTGAGGGATACCCAGTCGGCAACACAAATCACGGGCATCATCCAAGTACTCCGTGTTACCGTCTTTTTCGTAGAAACGGAACGTTACACCCGTTACCTCGTAACCGGCATCCTGCAGCAGCAACGCAGCCACCGAGCTGTCCGTGCCTCCACTCATCCCCAACAAAACCTTCCGATTCTCTTTCATGAACGCAAAGATAAACACAATAAATGACAATAACTTGCGGATAATCCCAATAAATTCATAACTTTGCATTTTCAATAAAAGATAGCAATATGGAAAATCAATTAACCATTTACAATACATTGACCCGCCGTAAGGAGCTATTTGTTCCGCTTCATGCTCCGCACGTGGGCATGTATGTCTGCGGTCCGACCGTATACGGGGATGCGCACTTGGGTCACGCCCGTCCGGCGATTACCTTCGATATTCTGTACCGTTACCTCACTCACTTGGGTTACAAGGTACGCTATGTACGCAACATTACTGATGTGGGCCACTTGGAACACGATGCGGATGAAGGCGAAGACAAGATTGCCAAGAAGGCTCGTCTGGAACAACTCGAACCGATGGAAGTAGTACAATACTACTTGAACCGCTACCACAAGGCGATGGAAGCACTGAATGTATTGCCTCCAAGCATTGAGCCACACGCTTCAGGACATATCATTGAGCAAATCAAGCTGGTGGAAGAAATCCTGAAGAACGGTTATGCTTACGAAAGCCAAGGCTCGGTTTATTTCGATGTAGCGAAGTACAACAAGGACCATCATTATGGCAAGCTCTCGGGCCGTAACCTGGACGATGTATTGAACACCTGGCGCGAACTGGACGGACAGAGTGAAAAGCGCAATCCGGCTGACTTTGCTCTTTGGAAATGTGCCCAACCGGAACACATCATGCGTTGGCCTTCTCCATGGAGCGACGGTTTCCCGGGCTGGCACTGCGAATGTACCGCGATGGGACGCAAGTACTTGGGCGACCACTTCGACATTCACGGAGGTGGTATGGACCTTATCTTCCCGCACCACGAATGTGAAATCGCACAGAGCGTGGCATCACAGGGCGATGACATGGTTCACTATTGGATGCACAACAACATGATTACCATCAACGGCCAGAAGATGGGTAAGAGTTATAACAACTTTATCAACCTGAGCGAGTTCTTTGCCGGTTCTCATCCGTTGTTGACTCAGGCCTATAGCCCGATGACCATCCGTTTCTTCATCCTTCAGGCACACTACCGCAGCACCGTTGATTTCGGTAACGAAGCTTTGCAGGCAGCAGAAAAGGGACTCCAACGCCTTCAGGATGCCATGAAGAGCTTGGAACGCATCACTCCGGGCAAGCAGACCACCATCGAAGGTGTGAAGGAACTCCGTCAGAAGTGCTACGATGCCATGAACGACGACTTGAACACTCCGATTGTGATTGCTCACTTGTTCGACGGTGCCCGCATCATCAATACCGTCCTCGACAAGAAGGCTACCCTCAGCGCCGAAGACTTGGAAGAACTGAAGAATCTCTTTCACCTCTTTATGTACGATGTGCTCGGCATGAAAGAAGAAACCGCCAACAACGAAGCCCGCGAAGAGGCTTACGGCAAGGTGGTGGACATGCTCCTCGAACAGCGCATGAAGGCCAAGGCCAACAAGGACTGGGCTACCAGCGACAAGATTCGCGATGAACTGGCTGCCCTCGGTTTCGAGGTGAAAGATACCAAGGACGGCTTTACTTGGAAGCTCAATAAATAAAAAAGAGAGGGCGCTGCCCTCTCTTTTCTTATTCTATAATGGATGTCATCGGATGCCGGTTTCCTTCTACCGTTTTCAAGAAAGCCTTGGCAGAACCAAAGTTCAGGTATAAATCCAGACGGACAGGCAAGTGATTCTTGTCATCGGTGACATAGAACGTGATGACTTCTTCTTCCTTGCCTTTCTTGTTATACTCCACAAGCGAGAATACCAGACAACGATACTTCACGTCGTTTTCTGCCTTGAAATTCTTCTTTCCCCGATAAATCAAGGTCTGCTCTTCCACCGCTCTACCCGTAGCCATCGGGAAAAGAATCTTGTCTCCCTTCTTGTACGAAGTAGGGTCGAACGAACGGGCCTGCAACAAAATGCTCAGCATATCGAACACACAATAGTCCAAGGTATCCTTGGCATATATGACATCGCGTCCTCTACGGGCACGGGATTGGTCGACGATACACTTTCCGTCCTTATAGCTGAAACGGGCCTCATCCACCGTATAACCGCTACCTTCTTCCGCTCCCTTCCGATAAAACATCGGTTCCAGACGGTCGGTAGTGATGGTGGTTATCGTATCCCTCATCCGGAAGAACATGTCAATGGTCTTGTTGCTCACCGCCAACAAATCCGTTTGATAGCACGACTTGCCCTCGTAAGTGACCGGTTTCAAGTTCATCTTGGCTTCACCGGCATTAATCCAAATGAATTTCCAGTTGAACTTGAGTTCATACGTCAACCGTTCCCCCGGTTGGATAGCATCATTCTTGGCTGCACATTGTGCATACATCGGGGTCCCTCCTATCCATAAACACAATACCCCTATCAGAATTGCAAGTCTTTTCATCATGATGTTCTTCCTAATTTCTTGGCACGTTCCTTGTTCTTGTTCTGCACCTTCTTGGTTTCTTCCGGCTTCTGCTTCTTGATTTCATCCAATTTCTGCTTGTCTACCGGAGTGGCATGGATGTCCCAGGTTTCTTCGAATTCAAAGTTGGCCTTCATCTCCCATACCTTCGGACAATAGTATACCTCTTCTGCCTGAATTCCCTTTTCAAAGTTGCCCGTATCCCATTTCTTGTTACCATTACGATCATTGAACAGACGAACATAATATTTGGTACTAGGAGCCAAATAATAGAAATCGGCGGTATTCTCCGGAGTAACCGGTTGCTGTCTCAACACCTTTCCACTATTGTCCAGCAATTCCACGATGGCTGTCGGTTCTACACCCTCCAAGTTCAGGAGCAAGGTACCATACTCATCTTGCTTCTTCACCTTCAAGGTCTGCTCTACTTTGTTGGTATGCAAGCCATACAAGCCCACCACACCTGCCGAATCTATCAACAACTGATATTCCTTTTCCGGTACCCATTCTGCCAAGATTTCGTATTTTCGAGGAACTACCGAATCTGCCATCAGCAAGAACGGTTCTTCTACCCAAAGCGAATCGACCTTAACATTCAGATGAATGGCTGAAGTATCGATTCGAGCGACCGGTTCTTCAAACGAAAGTACAATGTTCTTGCCAATATCAAACGAAGAAGCCGCATCCACATTCATCTTCAGGAACGGAGTAGGTTCCGGTGCTATCTTTTCACCCTTCTTTTCCTTCTTCTTGCGTTCTTTCTCCTTTTCTTCTTCCGCCTTCTTAGCCAATTTCTCACGCTGTTCACGAGTCAACTTATTTGCCAAGTAAATGGTATCCCGCTTCGGCACCAATTGGTCGAGCGAATCGGTATACAAATAATCCATCTGTACTTCCAACGTATCCATTTGGTACACCAAAGAATCCTTGATCCAATAGCAGATCGAGTCATTATCTTCGTTCGGCTCAATCACGAACGCATCCTTTGCATCGAAGTTCAGCCCTGTCAAAGTAGGCAAGGTATCGGCCTTGGCACTGAACTTCAAGATAAAGTGGTTTTCCTTGTCTCGCTGTGCTCTGGAAAAGAACTGACGTGTATTCTCTTCCTTGAACGCTCTCAAAACAACATCGTCCGGAAGGAAACGGGTATATGCCACTGTTTTAATGGTATCAATAGTCAACGTATCTTTCCAGATGGTATCCTGACGAGTAGCCGGTGTCATGGAAGTAGCAATCACGGAGTCACTGAACGCAATCATTTCCGTCTTGGAATCGTACAAGTAGTTCTGATTGCCATCCATCAATGCATAGATACGGTACTTGCCCGGGGCAACCCCACGAATCACGAAATGTCCGCGGCTATCAGTACGGGATACACGGTCGAAAGGCAATTTGCTAAAAGCTGTGTCGTTCAAGTTCCGATGCAATCCTACCTGAATCCCCTTGATAGGTTCCAAATCTTCCGCATTCAAAACCGTACCCGATACTTCCATGGTATCAATCGATGCACCAGTGGAGAACGAATAGGTGAAATGTCCCATCGGGTTACCTTCGTTGTTGTCCACAATGGCATCCGAGAAGTCAATGGTATAAGTGGTGGCATCCTTCAAGGTATCCAACAACTCTACCACTACTTTCTTTCCTACCACCTTGATTTCCGGTTGTTCCAGCTGAGGAGGAGAAACGACCACCTTTTCTGCCGCCTTCTCCAACTTGATGAATTCATCAAATTCCAGTTCGATTTTCTGGTCCTTGACATTCACTCCACGTAACTCCGGAGTACTCCGGATAAACTTGGGAGGCATTTCGTCGTAAGGGCCACCATCTGGTGTTCCCATACTCGCACACGAATAACCAATGATGACAAGCATCAAAATCAAAGGAAGTCTATGCTTTTTCCAGTTCATTTTCAATGATTCAAACTTAACATTTCTTCTATATAATCACGCGAATTGCTCAAACGAGGTACCTTGTGCTGACCGCCCAACTTACCCTTTTCCTTCAACCAATCGTGGAACAACTTCGGACGAGCCACCACAATTTCCAACGGCTGCAAAGTGATGTCCTTGTAACGCTTGGCTTCATAATCCGAGTTGATTTCCTGCAAGGTCTTGTCCAGAATTTCGGCAAACTTATCCAATGAATCCGGCATTACAGCAAATTCAATCAGCCATTGATGACGACACTTGGCATCGGCATCCATAAAGACCGGAGCAGCCGAGTATTCTGCTACCTGTGCTCCTGTTTCCTTGCAAGCACGTGCCAATCCCTGTTCGGCATTGTCTACCATCAACTCTTCTCCAAACGCATTGATAAAGTGCTTGGTTCGACCGGTGATGATAAACTTATAAGGGTCCTTAGATGTAAACTTCACCGTATCCCCAATCATGTATCGCCACAAACCACAAGCGGTACTGATCAACATGGCATAGTTCTTACCCACTTCCACACCAGTCAATGGAACCACATGCGGATTCGGTGAATCGAATTCATCCATCGGCAAGAATTCGTAGAACACACCATAGTCAATCATCAACATCATGGCAGGATCTGTCGGGTCGTTCTGCAAGCCGAAGAAACCTTCACTGGCATTGTAGGTTTCCATATAATGCATCTTGTCGGTACGGATAAGCTGCTTGTATTGTTCCCGATAAGGCGTAAAGGCTACTCCACCATGGAAGAAGATTTCCAGATTCGGCCAGACTTCCGCCAAGTTATCAGTGCCCTTCAGTTCCATTACCCGTTTCAATACCGCCAGCATCCAGGAAGGGACTCCCGAAATATTGGTTATATCCTTGTCCTTTGCCACCTGGGCAATCTTTTCCATCTTTTCCTCAAAGTCGCTCAAGAGTGCAATCTTCTTTTCCGGTACACGAATCAAGTTGACCAACGGATTGATATTTTCAATCAAGATAGCCGACAAGTCACCCACCAAACTGTTCTTCAAATTATAATTCGGTGCATGGCTACCGCCCAAAATCAACGTACGGCCTGAAAAGATACGGCTGGCAGGATTCTGTTGCAAATACAAAGCTACAGCATCGCGTCCACCGGCATAATGTACCGTCTGAAGTCCTTCCTTATTCACCGGAATAAACTTACTCTTATCATTCGTTGTACCCGATGACTTGGCATACCATACCACTTCTCCCGGCCACAAGATGTTTTTTTCACCATGACGCATCCGGTCTACATACTCCTTGATTTCCTCATAGGTCTGCACCGGTACACGTTGCTGGAAGTCCTGATACCCCTTGATTGTACGATAGTCATGCTTCAATCCCCATTCCGTTCCTGCAGCTTTCTGCAACAAACGTTGAAGGACCTTATTCTGAATAGCCTCTGTCTGAGTTGCATATTGTGAAATAGCCTTCTGACGAGACTTGAAAAATGTGCCTATTAATTTAGTTTCGTTCATCATTACATTCTCCACTTAATTCAACGTGCAAAATTAACCTTTTATCTATTAATAGTTAGTATATGAATCTTTTTTTTATACTTTTTTCTTATCTTTACGGCGTAAACAATAAGACCCATAAACATCGAAGACTATGAAAATAGGTATTTTGACATCAGGTGGCGACTGCCCGGGCATCAATGCCACCATCAGAGGTGTTTGCAAAACAGCCATCAATCACTATGGCATGGAAGTGTATGGTATCCATAGCGGATTCCGTGGCTTATTGGACAATGACATCACTCCCCTTACAGATAAAGACCTGACCGGTTTGTTGAGTATGGGTGGAACCATTCTAGGTACTTCACGAGAGAAACCGTTCAAGAAACGTTCTTCTTCCTCTCAGAACAAACCTGCCTTGATGCTGAAGAACATTCAGGAAATGCAGTTGGACTGCATCGTCTGCATCGGTGGTAACGGTACCCAAAAGACTGCTGCCAAGTTGGCCCAATTAGGAGTCAACGTGGTTTCTATCCCCAAAACTATCGACAATGACGTGTGGGGAACAGAAACGTCTTTTGGTTTCGATACAGCAGTGACCATTGCAACAGAAGCTATCGACCGCCTGCATTCCACCGCCAGTTCACACCAACGTGTTATCGTGATTGAGGTCATGGGACACAAAGCAGGTTGGATTGCACTCCATTCGGGAATGGCCGGTGGAGGTGACATCATCCTAATTCCGGAACTGGAATACAACATCCGCAACATCGGAAACACCATTATCGAACGCCTGAAGCGAGGAAAGACCTATTCGATTGTTGTGGTAGCTGAAGGTATCAAAACCGCTGACGGCAAGAAAGCGGCTGAATACATTGCACAGGAAATAGAATATGAGACCGGATTCGAAACCCGCGAAACTGTACTTGGCTATATCCAACGCGGTGGAGCTCCTACCGCCTTTGACCGAAACTTGGCAACTCGCATGGGTGGTTATGCGACAGAAATGATTGCTACGGGACAGTTCGGCAGAATGGTAGCTTTACAAGGAGACAAAATTGGTTCCATTCCATTGGAAGAGGTAGCAGGAAAGTTGAAACTAGTTAATGAAGACCACGACTTGATTGTACAAGGAAAACGGATGGGAATCTGCTTCGGATAATAAAACTAGCCCTTCAAAGTTGATACTTTGAAGGGCTAGTTTTATTAACTGATATAATTCTCAGAATATGCAGCTTCTTCTGCTTCACAAATGATTTTTTCCCAATCACCCGAAGAAGGACGAACCGGTTCTTCATTTCTGAAATCAGACTGACGGGTATTCTCTATAGGAATCTCCAATTCTTTTGGTTCTTCGCGCAAAGCCTTTGCTGCCAATACGCTTTCCAAGAAAGCTGAATCCTTCTTGATTCGGTTCAAGGTCTCATGGGCAGCTATTTGCTGTGATTCTTTCTTGGAATAACCCTTTCCCTTGCAAGCAGGTATTCCCTCCAGCTGAACTTCAGATTCAAAGGTCGGACTGTTAAATTCATCCAAGGATTGATTTATCAGTTCGAATTTCATGATTACTTTGTTCTTCTGCGACCATTCAATAAGCTTCGACTTGAAATTGGTCTCTTTTCGGGATATCTTGTTCAAATCCAAGTAAGGAGCAATGATGCGATGTTCCATGAAATACTGGCAATAAGCATATCCTCTATCCAAATAAATCGCCCCAACCAATGCTTCGAAAGCATTGCCTCCCATGTAGCTGTTATGAGACGAATGACGAGTCGTGAATTTGACCAGCTTGGTCAGGCCAATCTGTTCGGCAAGGTAGTTCAACGATTCGCGCGATACAATCTTGGAGCGGGTGTTGGTCAAGAAACCTTCCCGTTTTCCTTCAAACTTCCGATAAACGAGATCACCAACAACGGCATCCAGGATGGCATCCCCCAAGAACTCCAATCGCTCGTTGTTCATCAAACGGCCCTGATCCGACTTGACAGAAGACGATTTATGAAGCAAAGCCTGCTCATAGATATGAATGTCATGAGGATAAAATCCCAGTATCTTATAAAAACAAAGATAAGACTCCTTCTCCCTACGGAAAAGAAGTCTTATACTATCTATCAAATTGCTAAACGTCTTATTCAGCATATTTCTTCAAGATTACACAAGCATTATGTCCACCGAAACCGAATGTATTGCTCAAGGCAGCACGCACTTCGCGCTTCTGAGCCTTACCAAATGTGAAGTTAAGGTTGTAGTCGATGTTTTCATCGTTGTCACCTTCTTCGTGATTGATCGTCGGAGGAACAATGTCGTTCTTCACTGCCAATGTAGCTACCAATGCTTCCACAGCACCTGCTGCACCGAGCAAGTGACCAGTCATAGACTTGGTAGAGCTGATATTCAACTTATAAGCATGTTCGCCGAACACATCCTTGATAGCCTTTGCTTCAGAGATGTCACCTACCGGAGTAGACGTTCCGTGAACATTGATATAGTCGATATCTTCCGGCTTCAAGTTAGCATCTTCCAATGCATTCTGCATCACCAACTTAGCGCCCAAACCTTCCGGATGAGAAGCTGTCAAGTGATGAGCATCGGCAGACAAACCTGCACCGACCAATTCTGCGTAAATCTTAGCGCCACGAGCCTTGGCATGTTCCAATTCTTCCAAAATCAAGCAACCTGCACCTTCGGCCATGATGAAACCGTCGCGACTTGCACTAAACGGACGAGACGCACGGGTTGGATCATCATTACGAGTAGACAATGCATGCATGGCATTGAAACCACCTACACCACCCGGAGAGATAGCAGCTTCAGCACCACCAGCAACAATGACATTCGCCTTACCCAAACGGATGTAGTTGAATGCATCGGCAATGGCATTAGATGAAGAAGCACATGCAGAAGTAGTGGTGAAATTCGGGCCATGGAAACCATACATGATGGAGATATGACCAGAAGCAATATCGGCAATCATCTTCGGAATGAAGAATGGATTGAACTTAGGACCGATTGTATCCTTGATACCAGCATAAGCAATCATTTCTTCTTCAAAAGTACGGATACCACCGATACCTACACCGAAAATAACACCAATCTTTGTCTTGTCTTCGTTGTCGAGGTCCATTGCTGCATCCTCAATCGCTTCTTTCGCTGCAACGATGGCATACTGAGTGTACAAGTCCATCTTGCGAGCTTCCTTACGGTCAAGATGATCGTTCGGATTGAAGTTCTTCACTTCACATGCAAATTGAGTCTTGAATTTGGACGCATCAAAATGAGTAATAGGTCCTGCTCCGCTTACTCCGTTCACCAGGTTTTCCCAAGTTTCAGCAACTGTGTTACCAACGGGAGTAAGAGCACCAAGACCTGTTACTACTACTCTCTTTAATTCCATTTAATATAAAGGGGAGATATAAATTACTTGTTAGCTTCGATGTAAGCAACTGCATCACCAACAGTACCAATCTTTTCAGCTTGATCGTCTGGAATAGAGATACCGAATTCCTTTTCGAATTCCATGATCAACTCTACAGTATCCAATGAGTCAGCACCAAGGTCGTTAGTGAAGCTAGCTTCCATTGTAACTTCTGATTCTTCTACACCCAACTTATCTACGATAATAGCTTTTACTCTTTCTTGAATTTCAGACATAACTTT
>SUXY01000075.1 GCA_015060705.1 Bacteroides sp.
TACCTAACTCTTCCTTCCGCGATTCAATTTCCGCCCACTTCTCCCTCGGGTTCGGGATGTGGTCCAGGTCGTACATCGAGAGTCCGCTTGGAACGGCATCGTCATTCTTGCGCCTCCCGTTGGCGAAGGTCGCATGAAGCGTAAGGATCGGCAAGCGCTTCTTCAACTTCCCTTTCATGGTCTCGAACTCGTCTTGGGTGAGATTTCCCCGACGATAGGCTTCCAGGGCATCTTCTATCTCGGCACAGGTGCGTGCTACTTGAGGCGAATCGAGGGCCTCGTTCAGAAGTTCGGGTGTACATACCCGAACCTCGCTTCTTACGTTATTGGCTATTCCGAAACTCATTGTACTTCCTCCATCATGTTAATGAAACTACAAGCCAAGGCACTCTCCGCTTCGATGGTGCAAGTCGGAACCACCGGTTCCGCGTATGTAATCTTCAGGTACATGCGTATATCGTTCTCGTTCATGCTCACCTTTCCGTGAGGGAGCTTCAGGTAAGTTCGTTGGCCCGAAGCATTCTTCTTGACATGTGCATTAAAATTACCTTCGGTTGGACTCACCAATCCAATCGTTCCTTGTACTCGTTTTGTACCTCCCAACAAAGATGCATAAACTGCATCCGAAATCTGAATTCTTACTTCCATATTTTTTCGTTTGAATTGTTAATACTTTGTAGAGTAGATGTGCGCACAAAAAAACTCCCGCAACCAGTTTCGTTCTGATTACGGGAGCAAATGTAGAAAGCTTCAAAATCATTCATCATATAGTACAAGTTGTAGTACACAACGATTTTTGAAAAAAGCATCCAAATATTTGCTTATAAGGTAATTTTTTCGGTACTTTGTGCTATAAATACAATGAAATATGAGAAAAGCAAAATTAGAATTGGTAGAACGAGGAGAACAAACAACACTTTACTCCATTTGTTTTGAGAATGAGAACCTGTCTGAATTCGGTAAATTCTTGACTAAATTCAAGGATCACGCAAAATTGCAAAGGGATTTTCAAACCATAGTCCGAGTCTTGGAAATCATATTGAGTGATGGAGCTGCTGAACGAAGATTTAGAAATGAAGGAAAGATGAATGATCGTGTGTGCGCTCTTGCATTGGATAGCCGAAAACTTAGATTGTACTGCTTACGTCTTTCCGACAAAGTTGTCATCCTAGGAAATGGAGGCATCAAGACGGTAGCGAAATATCAAGATAGCGAAGAATTGGCTGGATATGTCATGGATTTGCAATTGTTTGACGCTATTCTGAAAGAAGAGAAAAACAAAGGGATTATCAGTTTCGAAAAAACAGGATTGGATGAAATAACCCATAAATATTTTAACCTATGACATCAACCGGAAAATTATTTAAGGAATGTGTAGCAAATATCCCAGAAGAAGTTAAACTGGAAATTGGGTGGTCGGATGCGATTGCTGGAAAAATAGCTGCCAAACTATCCGAACAAGGTTTGACACAAAAGATGTTTGCCAAGAAAATGGGTAAAACGGAAGCCGAAGTTTCCAGGTGGCTAAGTGGGACCCACAACTTCACGCTCCGAACTATTTCCAAAATATCAGCCGTATTGAATACGAACATGATAGATGTATAATGATTCAAGCCCAAGTAATTAAACTTGGGCTTGAATTTTAAGGATTAATCCAAATCAAATCTTTGCTGTAACGCTCCTATCATACGCCTGAAAAATTCCGTTTGACGTTCCATAGTCGTATTCTCTTCCATGGTTCGGTTCAAGTCATTGGAGTAATGCGAAAGGTCGATGTGCAAGAGCTTGCCGAAGGCTTGGAAAACCTTGTAGTCCGGAGCTTTCCTTCCATGTGCATCCTGTAGGCAATTCAATAAGCATAGCGAGTAGATGAACCGAATCATATTAATCCGCATGCCTTTCTCCTTGCTCAGATAAATACCCGAATCCCAGTCCGGAGCCGTTTCCCTTTCGGAAGGACATTCCAGCATCGGTTTATCACTCACCTTACGTACGATTTCCACTTTGGGAGTACCCGACTCCAATGTGATTATCCAAGTCGTATTTCCAGCATCCATGATGTTTCCTCCTCATTCAGTGATTTGTTATTGTTTTGTTTTTCGTTGTACCACAAGGATAAACCCGCCGGGGACTTCCGGCTAATACCGTTCGCTTTTGTTGCGATTTTGTAACTTGTACTCATTTAAGTTTAAATTTGAAGTTTAACAAAAATACGATGAAAATCCTCCCCCCTTTCGTTTGAAAAGGCGTAAACAATAGAGTAACAATGATTGTTAGTTGAACTAAAAAAAGGGGCGGAAAACGGTAACAATTACATGGGGCGGATCTGCATTCCTACTATGAAAATTGTATAGCCATTACCGCCTCCTTGTAGTTGAACTACATGGAAGTGTAATGACGTCACAAATCTTCTCATAGTTTATTGAAATTTGCAGATTTCCCCAAAAAGACTTATGTCGCTACTTACACAACGCTATGTGTCATATGTCATTTCTATTCTGTTCTATCTTTTGTAACAAAAAAGAAATAGAATTTTCATTCTGTATGCAAAATTAAGCAAAGTATTGGAATTTGCAATACTTTGCTTTGGTTTTTAGAAAGGTGTTTACCTATATTCGTTGGGATTTATCTCATTTATTCCTCTTCCATCTGAGTTTGACCGAAATAAATACCTTGTATCAATACTTGGGTATAAATATCCTTATACTTGTCGAAATTTTCCAAGCTAGGATATAGGGTAGCTTCTACCAATGACCTTGTTCTTTGTTGTAAGACGGTGGAGTTTTCGATGATTTCCAAGCGTTTCATAGTTGGATTATCGTTCCCGTATATGCACCCGAAAACAAAGATTGACATGCATAGATTAACGTCCTTTTCAACGTAATGTAGAATATCTTCCCCAAAGTTCTTGATTAGAATTTCCATCATGATATCGTGGAATTCTTCTACAATAGCCACATCTGCCGGAGTTATTTTTGCTTCCGAACAAGCATTCAATTCATCTTTCATCTTGATTTGCATTTTTACGTTTAGCGAATAATATTTTGCTCCTTCGATGAACTTGTTCGCTTTTCAAGCACTTCGAAAGAATCTGATTGAATAAAGAATACGATTGGGAGAAATTCTATTTGGGGAGGGATTCCTTCGTTTAATCATATCCGTTTATTGTAGCAGATATGCAAATGTAGTTATTATTTGGAAATGTTCAACTATGTTGGCATAAAAAATCCCCACCGATGGTGGGGAAATATGATTAGACATTCAGATACTTGTGGAAGAATTGCGTCAATTTTTCGAGTACGGTCCGTTTCTTCGTTTCGCGGTTGGCGGCACCTCCACCGAAGATTGGCATCGGTGGGAGCACCTTCGTGATGGCTACCCCCGTAGTGGTTACATACCCGTCTACAAACGATTGCTCGATGAACTTTCTTGTTTCTTCGGGCTTGAGTTTTTCCTCGGCGATAATGGCATTCAAATCCGCTTCCCGTTGCTCCTGAATATACCGGTTCCATTCATCTTCCACACTTTCCTCCTCTTCCGTTCCCGGTAATGCAGAAGAGGGTGTCATGCGCTCGATGAACTTCATGATGAGTTCCTTCTTGTCGCGGAGGTCCGGACTTGAGCCGATGGCCTTCTGAATCTTGGCGATGAGCGTTTTGTCCTGGCAATTCTTTTCGTGGTATTGCTTCACCAATTCGAGGATATAAGGGATATTGATTTGAATCTGCTTCACCAACTCCATTTCGAAGATAAGGTCATCTTCGATGCTGTCCTTTTCGCCTCCCTTGTCCGGGCGCAATTCTTCGTGCAGGTCATTGTACCAAGTCAGATAGTCCTGTATATCGAAATCGCTGATGATGCGTGCTTCCGGATCAAACTCGTCGAACGCCGCCAAGAGGTTCTGCATCTTCAGGACACCTCCGAATAGCTTCACGAACTCCTTCTTTTCATCCAAGGTAAACTCCATGGGATTGAGCGGCAAGGCATATTTTACCAACAAGGCATCTACAATCTCCTTGTAGCCATGCACATGCTTTCCTTTCTCGTCGGTATATCCGTAATAATAATCCGCATACGGACGCATGAGTACCACACCAGCGGCATCCTTGTCGCCGAAGAGCGCAAACGACTCGTTGGTGGCATCTTCCAGGTTGCGGAAGCACACGATGTTGCCACAATCCTTGATGCTGTTCAGAATTCTATTGGTTCGGCTATAGGCTTGGAGCAGGCCGTGCATCTTCAGGTTCTTGTCCACCCAGAGCGTGTTGAGTGTCTTGGCATCAAAGCCGGTCAGGAACATGCTCACCACGATGAGCATATCCACCTCACGGTTCTTCATGCGGAGCGAAAGGTCCTTGTAATAGTTCTGGAACTTCTCCCCGTCGGTAGAATATTTCGTGCCGTACATTCGGTTGTAGTTGGCAATGGCCTTTTCCAAGAACTCCCGGCTGGTAGCATCCAGTCCGCTTGTATCTCCCGGATCTTCATCGCCCATGGTACCCATTTCATCTTCCGCCTCGTTGGCCGAGTAGGTAAAGATGGTGGCTATGCGCAAGCGTTCCGATTCGGGTTTCTCCTCCTGTTGCTTGAAGAACTCGTTGTAGTACTTGATGGCCGATGCGATGGAGTCTACGCAAAAGATGGAATTGAATCCGCCCAACTGGTTCTTGCGCTTTTCCTCCTGCGTCTTGTTGTCCTTGGCCACCTCTTCCACGTTGGTTACTACATTATAGGCATAGCGTTGTTGTTGCTTGGTCTTTTGCCCGTAATGCTCCAAAATATAGGCCACATTGTTGGCGATGCGCTTGGGCGATGCCAATGCCTCGTCGGTATCGATGCCCCATACCTGCTTGCTTCCGATGGCACTCTTGGCCTTGACGGTTTGAACGTAATCCACCTTGAACTGGAGCACGTTCTTGTCTCGGATAGCATCGATGATGGTATAGGTGTGCAAGGGGCGTGTAGGCTTTCCTTGTTCGTCGGGCTCCCCGCCGAAGGCCTGTGCCGTGGTGCGCAGGTTGGCATACTTCCCCGCTCCGGCATTCTGGGCAAAGATAGGTGTACCCGTAAATCCGAAAATATAGTATTTCTTGAACTTCTTCTTGATCATCACGTGCATGTCGCCGAATTGCGAGCGGTGACATTCGTCGAATATCATCACCACATTGTCGCCCGTACACTTGATTTCCTTCTCCTTCTTCAGGAGTGTAGAGAGCTTCTGAATGGTGGTAATGATGATTTTCTTCGAGTCGGACGTATCGTTCAACTGGCGCTGGAGGATGTTCGACGAGGTGTTCGAGTTGGCACAACCCTTCTCGAAGTTGTCGTACTCCTTCATCGTCTGATAGTCCAGATCCTTTCTGTCTACCACAAAGAGTACCTTGTCGATGCCCGGTAGCTTGCTGGCCAACTGGGCCGTTTTGAACGAGGTAAGCGTCTTTCCGCTCCCCGTGGTGTGCCAGATGTATCCACCCGCCTTGATGGTTCCTTGCCACTTGTTCAGGGTAGCCTGACGGATACGGCGCAGGATACGCTCGGTAGCGGCTATCTGATACGGACGCATCACCATCAGATTCTTATCCACCGTAAACACACAATACTTGGTGAGGATGTTGAGCAAAGCCCCTTTAGCCAAGAAAGTGCGGGTAAAGTCACGTATATCGAGGATAAGGTTGTTTTCTGCATCTGCCCAATAGCTGGTGAACTCAAACGATTGCGATTGCGTCTTGATGCGTCGTTTCTGTTTGTTCACCTCCGCCACATGGGCAAAACGTGTGGTGTTGGAATAGTATTTGGTTTCCGTTCCGTTGCTGATGAGGAAAATCTGTACATAATCGTAGAGTCCGCACCCTGCCCAGAAGGAATCCCTTTCGTAGCGGTTGATTTGGTTGAATGCTTCTTTCAAAGGCACTCCCCGGCGCTTCAATTCGCAATGCACCAACGGAAGTCCGTTCACCAAGATAGTCACATCATAGCGGTTGGCATATTTGCCCCCTTCGGGCACATATTGGTTGAGTACCTGCACATGGTTGTTGAACACATTCTTCTTGTCGATGAGCTTGATGTTTTGCGAAGCCCCGTTGTCAAGGGTAATGTTCACAATCTCCGTGCGCTGGATGCGTTCAGTCTTGTCCTCGATCGTCATCTGAGGCGAAGCGATGTGCCCGTCGAAGAGCTGCTTCCATTCCTTGTCGGAAAGGGCAAGCCCGTTCAAGCGCTCCATCTGCTTGCGGAGGTTGGCAATGAGGGCCGCTTCGTCGGTGATGTTCACCCGTTCGTACCCTTGCTCCGTCAATTGCTTGATGAACGATGACTCCAACTCTGCCTCACTCTGATAGCCTCTTTCCTCACGGGGAAGAGCTTCGTAGTGAGCCATTACGGTGGTGTGTTCCTGTTCGGCTATGATGTTATAGTTTTGCATAATCTAATCAATCAAATGGTTATAACCTGATTTTCCAATGCCCACCCTTGGCGGCTCCCACACGGGCAATCAATCCCTTTTCCTTCAACTTGGCCAAGATGCGTTCGCATTGACGGGATGTTATACCCAAGACTTCCGCCATTTCACGAGCCGATGCTTGAGGTGTATGAGCGATAACGGACAAAATCTTACGTTCATTTTCTCCGACATTTTCTCCGACATTTTCTCCGACATTTATACCGACATTTGTTCCATCGTCCAATGCTTCGCCTTGGTGTGATTTCAAAGTACGGAGTATTTCGCCCAACATGAAATCTATGAACGGACCACTATTGCCCCGTCGGCTACTCTCGGCAATGGCATCGTAGTAGGCTTGTTGGTTGGCATATACCATGTTCTCTACGGGCAGATGTTGGAACAACGGGTGGAGCTTGGTCAATATCAACGATTGCCACAAGCGACCCATGCGTCCGTTGCCATCGATGAACGGATGGATGAACTCGAATTCGTAATGGAACACGCACGAGCGGATAAGCAGATGGTCGTTCGCACTTTGCAACCACCCGAAGAGGTCGTTGATGAGGTACGGCACCCGGTCGGCTGGTGGGGCTATGTGTACGCATCCTGTCTCACCGAATACACCGACTCCACCACGACGGAATCGACCTGCCTCGTCGGTCAATGCCTGCATCATGATACCGTGTGCCTTCAATAAATCTTCTACCTTGAAAGCATCCAGTCGCGGGAAAAGGTCGTAGGTAGCAATGGCATTTTTCACTTCCTGAATATCACGCGGAGGCGCCACTACGGTTTTTCCTTCAATGATGTCGCTCACCTGTCCTTCGGTCAGCTTGTTACCCTCGATGGCCAACGAGCTATGGATAGTCTTGATGCGATTGGCCTTACGCAAATGTAGTCCGTCGCTCTGCTCCAAGCGGATGGCATAGCGTTCGATTTGTGCCGATATTTGCGCTATCAGGTTGATGGCTTCGGCACTTACCGTGAATGGGGGTATGTAGTTATTACTCATTATATGCTTTTATTATTTGCAAAATTCTATTTATAGATTTCCATAGTCACTACGTTTAGAAAGGAATGTTGTGAGACTTACAATAAGTTTCAAATTCTTCATCCGACTTAAAAATGCTATCGCATATTTTCTCAAAAGATGACTTGGCATCGGCCGTATATTCTTTCGTGGCATTGATTACCTTCGACAATTTCGCAATGAATGTATTGAAATCCTTGTTCAAGTTATTCAGTTTTTCGATGGTTACATAGTCAAGCTGGTTCTTCCGTGCCGGAAATAGAATCCTCGATTCATTGGCTTGCATGTGGATGATACCGATACCAAACGCATTGTTCAATCGTTCCATTTCCTCCGACAAGTCCTCGTTGATTTCAAAGGCCACTAAATAGCCATAGTTGGCCCAGCTACTATTCGACAAGGCTTGGAAATAATATTGTTTCAACTGATAATCGGATTCAATTTTCTTTTTCAATTCATACGAATAGATATGAACCGATTCCTTGGGTTCGGTTGCCTTCAACAACGACAAGGTAGCATCATTGTTGAATTCTTCAAATTCCACCCCGATAATATCAGGATGCACCCATTTCTGTGCCGAGTCTACCTTGGTAGATGATTTTTCATGATAGATGGTTTTAGCATAAACATTGCGTGTACGGAGATAGCTACAAAACACCTTGTGCAATGAACGTTCGTCATAACCATGCGATTCCGTAGAAGAAGTTGTTGGTTCCGTTTTTACTTCTGGTACATACGTGCTATTGCCCAACAAGGCTTCTATTTCCTGAGCATAATCGGTCAAATTACAACAGGTACCTACCGAACCGGAAGAGTTGCGGAGCTTTTCGGACATGTCTTTCCGATAGATTACTTGATCCAACCAAGTCACCTTTCTACGATGGGGCAAGTCTGTATCAGGCACATAGTAATAATCGCTACTAATGGTTCCCACATAGTAATAACCTTCGCCGGAAGGACTCAACACCACATCATCCATCTTCAATCCTTTCACGATGGTCCATAAAAAGCCACATGCAAGACCAGCCGCTGTTTTTGATTTACCGGGCACGTTTTGCATCCATATTGGTATGAATTTCTCGTTAAAATCTCTCCAATTATCGAAAAGAGAATCCGACAAATCCATGTAAATCTCAAAATCTGCACCAATGTAGCTTTCTTGACGGCACATCTTGGCATATTTGCTACCTTGGCCTAACATGACCCTATTGTATTTTTTCATGCTCATTCAAATGTCAATAACTGGTTACGATAATATTCATATTGCTTTTCACGCTCCTTCAACTGGGCTTCGAGGTTGGCGATGCTGGCCTCGAATTGGTCGAGAATGGAGACGATGCGGGATTGTTCTTGTTTTAATGGAATAGGGATAAGTATCCTATTTAAATTATCTTGATTCAACTTTGGCTGAGCAGCCCCATTAATCCAAGGAGTCAAATCTATCATATTTAAATAAATTTCCACATACTTTTGTGTAATCAAATCCTCAAAAGCTAACACATGAGCATGATTATTTACCCAATTTTTCCCTTCTATATGAAAAGCTATAGGTGTAGTTCTAGCCAATAAATTTGCTCCATCTTCAGAAATTAATAGATAATTACCATCGAAAAGATATCCCTCAACATAGTCTACTATACCTGATGCTCCATAATAAGGATATGGCCCAGATTTACGTTTTGAACTTGTTATCGGTTTTCTTTTAGAATCTAAATTCACACTAATTTGAGGAAGGTTTTTCATCTCTACCCCCTCTTTTCCTTCGAGGTCGAGAAGTTGGTCACGATAGTGTTCGTATTGCTTGCGACGCTCCTTGATTTGCTCCTTCAAGTTTGCAATGGAGGAGGTGAAGGTGTCGAGGATGGACACGATACGCTCTTGCCCGGACTTGGAGGGGATGGGGATTAACAAATCGTTTAAAAGTTTATTTGAACTCAAGTTTGGTTGTGCCCCACCACCAGCCATAATATAGATGACTTGATATTGGCTTAAAAGGAAATGATATAAATATCTATTTTCTAATATTTCCTCATGAGGGATAAATTTCCCTACACGCTGATTTAAATAAGATATATTATTGTGGTTGTAAATACCAATCTTACCGGTTGTAGCTCCTGACATTGCGACTAAAATATCACCCTTACGGATAATGAAATCATCAAGTTTTACACCCTTATAATCTTCTAATTTAAAGTATTTACAATCATCTAAATTTACACTTCTATCTGATATATTTGTAATACGTATTATTGGTAATCCTATATCTTTGAATAAACCGCTTTTAAAAGCAAAACCATTTTGTAAGCTACAAACATCCCCTAACTTCTTCCACTCCACCATACTATTCTCCTCCCAATTCCTTAATAATTTCCTCAATCCGCACATTCAGTGCATTGCCTTCTTCAATCAATTCACGAAGGTGAGTGTTCACTTGGTCGATGTCAATCACTTCGCGGGTATCTTCCTGCTCCACATAGCTCGATACGGAAAGGTTGGCATCGTTCTTCAATACATCGTCGATGCTTACGAGGCAAGAGAAGTAGGGTTCTTCCTTGCGTTCGGCAAATACCTGGAAAATATGGTCTTGGTTGGCAGATGCCAAGCGGTTCTTGTTGCCGTTTTTCACAAACTCCTTGCTAGCATCGATAAAGAGAATCCGATTGTCCGGACGGGCACTCTTGCGAAGCACAATGATACAGGTGGCAATGCCTACCCCAAAGAAGAGGTTGGCCGGAAGCTGGATAATGGTGTCCACATGGTTGTTTTCCACCAACCACTTGCGGATGTTCTGTTCCTTACCTCCGCGATAGAGCACACCCGGAAACTCTACAATGGCGGCCGTACCGCTTTCGCTCAATGAAGCGAGCATGTGCAGGGTAAAGGCAAGGTCGGCGGTCTTGTCGGGAGCCAACACACCCGGACCGGCATAGCGGTCGTCGTTGATGAGAAGCGGATTTTTCGAACCTTCCCATTGGGTGCTGTACGGTGGGTTGGAAACGATGGCATCGAACGGCTCCAAGTCACGATGCTTGGGGTCGATGAGCGTATCGCCCAACTGAATATCGAAATTGTCGTAATTGATGTCGTGGAGGAACATGTTAATACGGCACAAGTTGTAGGTGGTAGGATTGATTTCCTGCCCGTAGTACTTGAGTGCCGGATTGTCCTTGCCGATGGTCTTGGAGAACTTCAGGAGCAGCGAACCCGAGCCACAGGCGGGGTCGTAAACAGAGCGGATTTCGTGCCCGTCGGCTGCGGTGATGCGTGCCAATAGCTCGCTCACCTCCTGCGGAGTGAAGAACTCGCCCCCACTCTTGCCGGCATTGCTGGCATACATGGTCATCAGGAACTCGTAAGCATCGCCAAAGGCATCTATCTTGTTTTCCTGGAAGTCGTCGCCCAGATTCATGTCGCGCACCTTCAGAAGCACTTTGGCAATGAGGCGGTTTCGGGTGCGGACATCGCCACCCAGTTGGGTACTGTCCACATTGAAGTCGGAGAACAAGCCCTTCATGTCGTCTTCCGATTCCGTACCGATGGCCGATCCTTCGATGTCGTGGAAAATTTTGGAGAGCGTCATGTTCAGGTTCTCGTCCTGTTCGCACACCTTGCAAACATTCTTGAAAAGTTGAGAAGGAAGGATGAAAAATCCTTTTTCCTGTACCATCTGCTCGCGAGCCATTTCGGCTTCTTCGTCGCTCATTTCGGCATAATCGAAGCCTTCCACACCCGCATCGGCTTGCAAACGGTTGATATAATCGGTAAGATTTTCGGAGATAAATCGATAGAAAAGTGTGCCCAGCACATAAGCCTTGAATTCCCATCCGCCTACGGCGCCACGTAATTCATCGGCCATGCTCCAAATGGTGCGATGGAGCTCTTCGCGTTGTTGTATGGTTGACATAGTTTGGTAATCTAAGGTTTTAATCTACAAAATTAGATGAAAATTTAGAGATTTGAAAGCTATTTGAAAAAAACGTTCCCGATAATCAACGATAGGAAATAAAAAAATAAATCTTCTGATTACTGATTACTTGATTACCCCTCTATTGGTCGATGAAGAAAAAAGCTGCACTCCTTTCGAAATGCAGCTTAATGTTATAAAGTCATTTTATAATTTCTCAATTTCTTCGATAATAAGCAGGTCGCTATTTCAATGTCTTCAGAAGAAAGTCCCATGGCTTTCAAACTCTTGGCAACTACAAGATTGAAATAGGAAAAGCATAGGTGAAAGTCAACACTTTCCGTACAAACTTAATAGAAGCGTCACAGAATCACAGAATCACAGTTGTTTATTTTCATCATTTAAACTCAAATAAAACGTTTAATTATATATATAATTAAAACTATTTTATATGGATGTTTTTCTCAGAAAAATCATTTGTGATTCTGTGATTCTGTGACGTCAGCATAAAAGAAAGAGCCTCGTCAAGGCTCTCCCAAATGCTTTACAAT
>SUXY01000076.1 GCA_015060705.1 Bacteroides sp.
TGGTAGGTGACAAGACTATCATCTTCCGCTTGATTGATGCCGATATGTACTGGCACTTCAAGAAGGGTGATGAAAACTATATGGCACACCGTGGTATCGCTCTCCACAAGATGATTCGTTTGTTGACTGCATCTACTATCAATGGTGGTTACTTGAACTTTATGGGTAATGAATTCGGTCATCCGGAATGGATTGACTTCCCACGCGAAGGTAACGGTTGGTCACATAAGCATGCTCGTCGTCAGTGGAACTTGGTAGACGATAAGGAACTTTGCTACCATTATTTGGGTGACTTCGATAAGGAAATGATTCACTTGCTCCGCAGTGTGAAGGATCTTCAGGATACTCCGGTAATCGAAATCTGGCACAACGATGGCGACCAAGTATTGGCATATCGTCGTAAGAACTTGATTTTTGTATTCAACTTCCACCCGAACAAGTCGTTTACAGACTATGGATTCTTGGTTCCGACCGGTGCATACGATGTAGTCCTCAATACCGATAATCCGGATTTCGGTGGTTTCGGTTCATCTGATGACAGCATCCGTCACTTCACTAACTTCGATCCGATGTACAAGAAGGACAAGAAGGAATGGTTGAAGCTTTATATCCCGGCTCGTTCTGCTGTGGTATTGAAGAAAGTGAAAGCTTAATTCTGCATGAGTAACGAAAGTACAAATGTAAATAAAAGAAGAACCGCCCGCATCCTCACGGTTGCGTGCGGTCTTCTTTTCTCTGTGTTTAGCATTGTCTATCTTTCTGTATTTCAGAAAGATGTAATGGAAGCCCTCCATTTTTCGCTAGCAAAGGGAAAGACGGTCTATGCTCCTTGGATGAGTGCGGTACTGATAACCGTTGTCTTGTTGATTCTCCGTTGGGGTATCAACGGATTGGTGGGCTTGAAAGGACCGGTGAAGGCATTGTCTTATTTCCCTTCCTGTCTTTTGTTGGGAGTGATTACCGATGTCGGTCATGGTGTATATCATGGTGAAGGTATCTCTGCTCAATGGGGATGGTTGCTTCCGTTGCTATTGGTGATTTACGTAGGAGTGGGTTGGATGATTGCCCGTGCTGTACGTTTATGGGTCAATCCGGATTTGGAAGAAGGAATCATCACTAATTCCAACCTTTTCATCTTGTTGATGCTTTGTGTAATGTCGGCATGTATCGGAAATTCGAATGTACATTTTCATCACGAATTACAGGTAGAAGAAGCCTTGCGTAAACAAGATTATGCGAGAGCCCGTTTGGTAGGCGAGAAATCGATGGATCCTAGCCGGAATCTGACTGCGCTTCGTGCATACGCCATGTCCCGCGAAGGAACCATGGGAGAGTACCTGTTCCATTATCCACAACTATATGGTGCAGCCGGCTTGCTGATGGGAGTTTCCGATGATACGGCTTTGCGATTGAATGCAGACAGCTTGTATGTTTATTTAGGTGCTTCTCCTACGTTGGGAGAACCTGCCGTGCATTTTTTCCGACGTATCTGTCAAGAAGAATCCGGTAATTATACTACGTTGGATTATTACCTTTCAGCCTTGTTGTTGGAACGGAAGTTAGAAGAGTTTGTCAAGGCATTTCACGAGCTTTATACCGTAAAGGATACAGTTCCTAGGTATTATCAACAAGCCTTGTTCCTCTATGGAAAGATGCATCCCTCTTCTGCTACAGAAGAGCAGGACGAAGCTTTGGAAGAACAATGGAAAACCTACGAAGAGTTCAAGGCCGGACTGGTAGGAACGGTAGGCGAAGGAAACCGGATGAGGCGTCAGTTTGGAGATACTTATTGGTGGTATTATCAATATCGGTAAGATTTTTAAAGAAACATGGGAGCATCCCATGTTTTTTTTGTATTTTTGCGACCGACTCTAATTAAGCAATAATAAATAAAAACAAAATATATGGCAGTAGAATTGAAAGGATTGACCAAGAGAAGTGAAAATTATTCTCAATGGTATAACGATTTGGTAGTAAAGGCCGACTTGGCAGAACAGTCTCCGGTACGTGGATGTATGGTAATTAAGCCTTACGGATACGCTATCTGGGAAAAGATGCAGGGACAATTGGACAAAATGTTCAAGGAAACCGGTCACGTGAATGCTTATTTCCCTTTGCTCATCCCGAAGTCTTATTTGAGCCGTGAAGCCGAACACGTAGAAGGCTTTGCCAAGGAATGTGCAGTGGTTACTCACTATCGTTTGAAGAACGCAGAAGATGGTTCGGGTGTAGTGGTAGACCCAGCTGCTCGTTTGGAAGAAGAACTCATTATCCGTCCGACTTCTGAAACCATTATTTGGAGTACTTATAAGAATTGGATCAATTCCTACCGTGACCTGCCTATCCTCTGCAACCAGTGGGCTAACGTAATGCGTTGGGAAATGCGTACCCGTCTTTTCCTCCGTACCGCTGAATTCTTGTGGCAGGAAGGTCATACCGCTCACGCTACTCGTGAAGAAGCGGTAGAAGAAGCCGAAAAGATGCTTCATGTATATGGCGACTTTGCAGAAAACTACATGGCTGTACCAGTCGTTCGTGGGGTAAAGAGTGCTAACGAACGCTTTGCTGGTGCGCTCGATACTTATACTATCGAAGGTTTGATGCAGGATGGTAAAGCTCTCCAGTGTGGTACTTCTCACTTCCTCGGTCAGAACTTTGCCAAGGCATTCAACGTTCAGTTCGTGGACAAAAACAACAAGCTTGACTATGTTTGGGCAACTTCATGGGGTGTATCTACTCGTTTGATGGGTGCTCTCATCATGACTCATTCGGATGACAACGGTCTTGTTCTTCCTCCGAATTTGGCTCCTATTCAGGTAGTGATTGTACCTATTTACAAGAATCAGGATCAGCTTGCTGCTATCAACGAAAAGGTAGATGGTATCGTGGCTAAGTTGAAGTCGATGGGTATTTCTGTGAAGTATGACAATGCAGACAACAAGCGTCCGGGCTTCAAGTTTGCTGATTACGAATTGAAGGGTGTACCTGTACGTCTTGTAATGGGTGGTCGTGACCTCGAAAACAATACGATGGAAGTAATGCGTCGTGATACTCTCGAAAAGCAGACTGTATCTTGCGACGGTATCGAAGAATACGTACAGAACTTGTTGAAGGAAATCCAGGACAACATCTACCAGAAGGCATTGAACTATCGTTTGGAACATACTACCAAGGTAGACACTTACGAAGAATTCAAGGAAGCAATCGAAAAGGGTGGTTTCATTCTTGCACATTGGGACGGTACTCCGGAAACAGAAGAACGCATCAAGGAAGAAACCAAGGCTACTATCCGTTGTCTGCCTTTGGAAGCCGACGAAGAAAGCTTGCAACCGGGTGTGGATATGGTGACAGGTAAGCCGTCTGCACGTCGTGTATTGTTTGCTAGAGCTTATTAATTAAAACGAAGATACTTCAATAAAAATACCGCTATCTTTTTAGGAAGGTAGCGGTATTTTGTTTTATTAGTTAAAACCTAATCATGATTTATTCGGCTAAAGTCAACGTATACGGGCTTCCGCTGAAAGACGTATGGTCTTGTCGGAGTAAGACGTATGGTTTTGTTTAGGTTCACTTCAGTGCTGAATCATCAAACGGGAACGGCAGTATAATGCCTTAATTCTCAGTTAGTCTGCCGTTATGAAGGTCTGAAGATGAAGTGAACTCAAACTACCATACTTCATATGAATAGATAAAAACAATCATCTTATAGAGAGACTCAATCGATACATGCTTGCAGATATGAAGGAAATGCCCTACATTTGCTATAGAAAAAATAACCAAATAAGAAAGAATCATTATGGAAGCAAAAGAAAAAGTATTGGCAACAATGAAGGAGGCGGGTACTCCGTTGAACGCTGGCAAGATAGCAGAATTGAGTGGATTGGACAAGAAGGAAGTGGACAAGGCCATGAAGCAATTGAAGGAAGAAGGAGCGATTGTTTCTCCAGTTCGTTGCAAGTGGGCACCTGCGGAATAAATTGTAAAAGGAAAAAGAATGGCGTATCAGGAAGACTTGATACGCCATTCTTTTATTCTTGAAGAATATGTTGCTGAACATAATCAGCAATATACTTTTTTAATTCCGGAGTATCAATAATCTGAATATCAGCTGCAAGTCCCATGACAAAGCGGCCGACACCTGCATAGCTACTCACTTCGGTTTTCAGCAACCATTTGTCTTTACTGATCTTGGTGAGGTATTTCTCGGATAGAGGGAATTCTTCTAGTAAAAGGTTGTGAGCACGGGTGTTCAGCTCCAGTTTGATAGGATAGGTGATTCCATTGGTGGAGCTCATACGGAAGATATCCAGATAGGCATGCTGGTGTTTCTCTTCGTACATCCAGTTTTCGTTCTGTAACAATACTTCTTCGATACGGGATACACGGAACATTTTGTTCATGCCGCTTTCCGGTTCATAACATCGCACCTGTACATAATTGGTGGTGAAAGCAAAAGGCTCTACCAATCGGTTGCGGACATCGCCAGTATGTGAGGAGGCGTAATTCTTCAAGATGACGGTCCGTTTGTTTTCAATGGCATCGAGTAGGGTATGGATAGCCGTATTATGCTCCTTGTTGATGATGCTATCGGCTACTCCATGGAAGTGATAAACCGAAGCCAGTTTCTTTTTCAGGTTCCGTTTGACTAAGTTGGTATCGGCAATGGATTCAATCAGTTGATTTACCATGTAAGCCTCTTCTTCACTAAAATGAATGAGTTGGGAAATATCCTTGAAAAAAGGGGATTCCGTACAAAGACGAACACATTTTTTTGAGCGTTGAAGGACGAAGCCGGCATTCTCCAAGGTGTCCAGATAACGGTAAACCGTACGTTGGGTAAGTTCCAATTTGTCGGCAATATCGTCAATGGAATAGTTTACGTTGGTAGTCAGCATTTTCATCATTCGCAAGATGCGTTCAATCTTTGTTTGGTCTGTCATGGGTGTCTATCATATATAAGGTTTATGCAAAGATAGATGAAAAGTAGAAATAACCATAGTTGTATTTGCATTTTTCCATGGTATTCTTTATATTTGAGGACATGTCTATTTCTAAATACTAATACTATGGATCAAATGTTATTTTGGTTGGTTCCGATTGCTTCGGTTATGGCACTCGGATTTGCTTGGTATTTTCATCGTCAGATGATGAAGGAGAGTGAAGGAACTCCGCAAATGATGAAGATTGCAGCAGCTGTTCGTAAAGGTGCGATGTCTTATTTACGTCAGCAATACAAGATTGTGGGATGGGTATTTCTCGGATTGGTTATTCTGTTTGCAGTCATGGCATACGGATTCGAAGTGCAGAATCCTTGGGTACCGGTAGCTTTCTTGACCGGTGGCTTCTTCTCCGGACTTTCTGGTTTCTTGGGAATGAAGACGGCTACGTATGCTTCGGCACGTACAGCCAATGCAGCCCGTAACTCGTTGAATGCCGGTCTTCGTGTCGCTTTCCGAAGCGGTGCGGTAATGGGTTTAGTAGTTGTGGGGCTCGGTTTGCTGGACATTTCTTTCTGGTATGTATTGCTCAATGCCTTGACTCCGGAGGATGTGTTGACTCCTACACATAAACTTTGTATCATTACTACTACTATGCTTACATTTGGTATGGGTGCCAGTACACAAGCTTTGTTTGCCCGTGTAGGTGGTGGTATCTATACCAAAGCGGCCGATGTGGGTGCCGACTTGGTAGGTAAGGTAGAAGCCGGTATTCCGGAAGATGATCCACGTAATCCGGCAACGATTGCCGATAATGTAGGGGATAATGTGGGAGATGTGGCCGGTATGGGGGCCGACTTGTACGAAAGTTATTGTGGCTCTATCTTGGCTACAGCAGCTTTGGGGGCGGCTGCTTTCATTCATTCAGGTGATGTAGGTATGCAGTACAAGGCGGTTGTTGCTCCTATGCTGATTGCGGCTGTAGGTATCCTGCTTTCCATTATCGGTATCTTTGCAGTACGAACTAAGGAAAATGCATCGATGAAGGATTTGCTAGGTTCGTTGTCGTTGGGAACCAATCTTAGTTCGGCACTGATTGTGGTGGCTACCTTTGCTATCCTTTGGTTGCTTCAATTGGAAAATTGGTTCTGGATATCCTGTTCTGTAATTGTTGGTTTGTTGGTCGGTATCATCATTGGTCGTTCTACCGAATATTATACTTCTCAAAGTTATCGTCCGACCCAGTTGTTAAGTGAGAGCGGTAAGACCGGACCGGCTACCGTAATTATTTCGGGGATTGGATTAGGTATGCTATCTACGGCTGTTCCGGTAATTGCGGTAGTAGTAGGAATTATAGCATCTTATATGTTCGCTTCGGGATTTGATTTTGCTAACGTAGGTTTGGGACTTTATGGTATCGGTATTGCAGCCGTTGGTATGCTTTCTACGTTGGGAATTACGCTGGCTACTGATGCATACGGACCGATTGCCGACAATGCAGGCGGAAATGCTGAGATGTCTGGCTTGGGAGCAGAAGTGCGAAAGCGTACTGATGCACTTGATTCATTGGGTAATACGACCGCTGCTACAGGCAAGGGATTTGCTATTGGTTCGGCGGCTTTGACAGGCTTGGCGCTTTTGGCTTCGTATGTAGAAGAATTGCGTATTGGTTTGACACGTATTGGTACAACGGAACTGACTTATGGCGGTCAGACGGTTAATGTACAGGATGCTACTTTTTTCGATTTCATGCATTACTATGATGTGACTTTGATGAATCCGAAAGTGCTTTCGGGAATCTTTATCGGTTCGATGATGGCCTTCTTGTTCTGTGGATTGACCATGAATGCAGTCGGTCGTGCTGCTGCGCATATGGTGGATGAAGTACGTCGTCAGTTCCGTGAAATAAAGGGAATATTGACGGGTGAAGCTGATCCGGATTACGAACGTTGTGTGGCAATTTCTACTCAAGGCGCTCAACGTGAAATGGTAGTACCTTCACTGATAGCCATTATTACTCCAATTTTGACCGGTATTGTTTTTGGTGTATCGGGTGTATTGGGTTTGTTGATTGGTGGTTTGAGTAGTGGTTTTGTTTTAGCTATTTTCATGGCAAACGCAGGTGGTGCTTGGGATAATGCGAAGAAATATGTCGAAGAAGGCAATTTCGGTGGAAAAGGTAGTGAAGTACACAAGGCTACCGTAGTAGGTGATACCGTAGGGGATCCGTTCAAGGATACATCAGGTCCTAGTTTGAACATCTTGATCAAGTTGATGAGTATGGTAGCTATTGTTATGGCTGGATTGACTGTTGCTTGGAGTATATTCTAGACATGGAAGAACAAATATGGAGAAAGATAGCCGGGATGCATACGCCCGGCTTCTTTATAACCGCCGAAATACATCGGTCGGGAAGCGGAATGCCGGAAGGATTAAAGATGTTCATTGACAAGAAACTGGAACTGATCCGGACGGGAATAGGGACCCGGAGGTTTGTTTTTCAGGAAAGTGAGTGGCGTATTTACCTGACCTTCTTTCCAACCGATGAGGTGGTGGACGAACGGTATGCATTGAAAAATAAGGTGGTTTCGCGAGGATATAAATAATGTATGGGCTTAAAATCCGTGCATTTTCTTTCATTATATCGGTCAAAACAATTATCTTTGCACCAAATTTTCGCGGACAAATGAAAATTAAGGAGATAATAGCTGCCCTTGAAAGGTTCGCGCCTCTGCCTTTGCAAGACGGATTCGATAATGCCGGATTGCAAATTGGACTGACAGAAGCGGAAGCAACAGGGGCTTTGTTGTGTCTAGACGTTACTGAAGCCGTCGTGGATGAGGCGATAACGTTGGGATACAACCTCGTCATATCCCATCATCCACTCATCTTCAAAGGGTATAAATCCATTACCGGACGTGATTACATCGAACAATGCATCTTGAAGGCTATCCGTAACGACATTGTGATTTATTCGGCGCATACTAATTTGGACAATGCACCGGGTGGAGTGAATTATAAGATTGCCGAAAAGATTGGTTTGAAGAATGTCCGTATTTTGGAACCGAAAGAAGAATGCTTGTTGAAGTTGGTGACTTTTGTACCGACTGAGCATGCTGAAATAGTACGTAAAACCTTGTTTGATGCCGGATGTGGTTGCATTGGCAACTATGATTCGTGTAGCTATAACTTACAAGGAGAGGGTACTTTCCGTGCCATGGAAGGAGCTAATCCGTTCTGTGGAGAGTTGGGTGAACTTCATACCGAAGCCGAAGTTCGGGTAGAAACCATTCTGCCTGCTTTCCGGAAAGGAGCGGTGGTGAGGGCATTGATGAATGCACATCCGTATGAAGAACCGGCATTCGATCTTTATCCATTGAAGAACACCTGGAATCAGGTGGGGTCGGGGGTAGTCGGAGAGTTGGAAGAACCGGAAACCGAACTGGAATTCTTGAAACGCATTAAGAAATTGTTCGAAGTAGGTTGTGTGAAGCATACCCGATTGACAGGCCGATTGATTCAGAAAGTGGCTTTATGTGGTGGTTCTGGAGCATTCTTGGCTTCTCGTGCGGTAGGAAGTGGAGCCGATATCTTTATCACCGGTGAAGTGAAGTACCACGATTACTTTAATTATGAAAATCAGATTCTGATGGCGGAAATCGGCCATTATGAAAGTGAGCAATATACCAAAGAAATATTTTATTCAATCATACGGGATTTGTGTCCGGACGTAGAAGTGCAAATGACTCGGGTAAACACCAATCCCATTAAATACTTGTAAAGAATTATGGCAAGAGAAGCAAAGAAAGATCCAAGCGAATTGACCGTAGAGGAAAAGTTGAAGGCATTGTATCAGTTGCAGACCATGTTGTCTGAAATCGACAAAATCAAGACTTTACGTGGTGAACTTCCACTCGAAGTGCAGGATTTGGAAGACGAAGTGGCTGGTTTGAGCACACGTATCGAAAAGATTCAGAATGAAATCGCTGAGTTGAAATCAAACGTAGCTACCAAGCGTATCGAAATTGAAGCTGCGAAGGTTTCGGTTGAAAAATATAAGAGTCAACAAGAAAATGTACGCAACAACCGTGAATACGATGTACTGAGCAAGGAAATCGAATTCCAATCATTGGAAATCGAACTTTGTGAAAAGCGTATCCGTGAAGCATTGGCGGCTGAAAAGGCTAAGAACGAAGAAATCGAACGTAGCACTGAGGCTTTGGAAGAAAGACAAAAGGACTTGGAAGCCAAAAAGGCTGAATTAGATGAAATCATTTCAGAAACAAAGCAGGAAGAAGAAAAGCTTCGTGAAAAGGCTAAGGTATTGGAAACCACAATTGAACCGCGTTTGTTGCAAGCTTTCAAGCGTATCCGTAAGAACTCACGCAATGGTTTGGGCGTAGTTTACGTTCAGCGTGATGCTTGTGGTGGTTGCTTTAACAAGATTCCGCCTCAGAAGCAATTGGATATCCGTTCTCGTAAGAAAATCATCGTTTGCGAATATTGTGGTCGTATCATGGTCGACCCAGAATTGGCTGGCGTGGTAGCAGAACAAAGCAAGTAATTCCTTACTTAAATATAGAAGGCCGTCTTTATGGATAAAGGCGGCCTTTTTTATAGTTCGTCATAAGCAGGAATGTCCGGAAGGAAAGTATACTTCATGGTAGAGTAATCGATGCGGCAACAATAATGATTGATACCATTGCTCACGATGAGGTATTCCACTTTCAGAACCATGTTATATCGGGTAATTTGATCGAAGACGGCTTGGGTGATTTCCACACTTGGAGCCTTGTATTCCACAATCATGCGGGCGCTCAAATCTTTGTTGAAAAGAACCGTGTCACAACGCTTTCTAGTACCATTTAGGTCGAGTTGTACTTCGTTTGCCAATAAACCCTTAGGGTAGCCTTTAAAATCGATCAGAAGGTGTATAAAGTGCTGCCTTACCCATTCTTCAGGAGTGAGTGCTACATACTTCCGGCGTAAGGAATCGAAAATAACATTTTTTCCATTTCGCACTTGTATTTTAACGGGATAGGATGGCAGATTTAATGGTAACATTTGCTAAATTTGCATGATTAGGTTTTGTATATGAAAGTACAAAAGTACAAAAGGAAATGAAAACAAAAGAAGAAATCGTAAAAAACTGGCTTCCTCGATATACGAAAAGGAAGTTGGAGGACTTTGCTGAATATATCTTGTTGACCAATTTCGACAAGTATGTGGAGTTGTTTGCCAAGTGGTTCGATGTTCCTGTATTGGGCCGTGACGGCAATATGACCTCGGCTACGGCCAATGGAATGACCATCATTAATTTTGGTATGGGGAGTCCTAATGCGGCGATTATCATGGACTTACTGGGAGCAATCAAGCCTAAGGCCTGTCTATTTTTAGGAAAGTGTGGAGGCATCGACAAGAAGAACAAGATAGGGGATTTCATCCTTCCATTGGCAGCTATCCGTGGTGAAGGTACTTCTAATGACTACTATCCTCCTGAGGTCCCGGCATTGCCGGCATTTATGCTTCAACGTGCCGTATCGTCTACCATTCGAGACAATGCTCATGATTATTGGACGGGAACCGTATATACTACGAACCGGCGTATTTGGGAGCACGATGAAGAGTTTAAGAAGTATCTGGTAAAGACCCGTGCTATGTGTGTGGATATGGAGACGGCAACACTTTTTATCTGCGGTTTCTATAATCATATTCCTACAGGAGCTTTGTTGTTGGTATCCGACCAGCCAATGATTCCAGAAGGAGTGAAGACGGAAGCTAGCGACAAGTTGGTTACGGAACGTTTTGTCGAAGATCATGTGAGGATTGGTATTGATGCCATGCGCGTGATTATTGAAGAAAAGAGGACGGTAAAACACTTGAAATACGAATGGTAATATGGCGAAGGAAACTACATACGAAGAGATTGCCCGGGACTTGAAAAACCGGGTGTATAAGCCGGTATATTACTTGATGGGTGAGGAGTCTTACTACATTGACCGTATTTCGGAATACATTGCCCAAACGGTGTTGACCGAGGAAGAAAAGGAATTCAACCAGACCATTCTTTATGGTTCGGAGACGGATGTTGCGACGATTATCAATGCGGCCAAGCGTTATCCTATGATGTCCGAATACCAGGTAATTATTGTAAAGGAAGCTCAAAATGTAAAGAAGATGGAAGAGCTTTCCTTCTACCTGAAGAAGCCTTTGATGTCTACAATCCTGGTGATTTGTCATAAACATGGAGTGTTGGATAGAAGAAAGAAATTGGCGGCCGAAATCGAAAAGGTAGGGGTTCTCTTTGAATCAAAAAAGATCAAGGATAGCCAATTGCCAGGTTTCATTTCTTCTTATCTGAAACGGAAATCGGTGGATATAGAACCGAAGGCGTCGGAGATGATGGCGGAGTTTGTCGGTACCGATTTGAGCCGTATGGCAGGGGAGTTGGATAAGTTGGTCATTACCCTCCCAGAAGGTGTACGTAGGATTACTCCCGAACAGATTGAACGTAATATAGGTGTAAGTAAAGATTACAATAATTACGAGTTAAGAAGTGCATTGGTGGCGAGGGATGTATTGAAGGCAAACAAGATTATCAAGTACTTTGAGGAAAATCCCAAGACTAATCCTATACAAATGACGTTATCCGTATTATTCGGTTTCTTCTCGAACTTGATGCTTGCTTATTATGCACCGGAAAAAACAGAACAAGGAATCGCCAATCAGTTGGGATTGAAATCATCTTGGCAAGC
>SUXY01000077.1 GCA_015060705.1 Bacteroides sp.
GTCGGAAGCAACCACAAAATTAATGAAATGCCGACAGCGGCAATGATCTTGATAGTCTTCGAAAGGGTCTGGTCATCGGCCAAACGTCTTTCTTTTCTTTTTCTTTGGTATTCTTCTACCAAATGGAAACCACGGAAAATTTTAAACATAATATAGATTTTTAATATAATATTTCCAAAGATGATGCAAAATTACTACTTTATCTTTGTAAAAGAAGACTTTCGGGAGAAAAAATTTCAAAAGATTTCCCACACAGTCACAATTTCTTCCGGCAGATAGCCGCTACGGATGCGCCACTCCTGCGGATAGAGATTGTTCGCCCGATTGCCAATGTTTTTCACGAAGCCTAAAGGCACTTGCTGATAAGTAACCAATACATAACCTCTTGGAATAAATGCATCGAGTATCAATCCTTCTTTCCGCAAATAGGCGATGACCTGCTCGTAAGTGAGTTCCGCTTTCGGGAAAACACCTTCTTCCAAAGCTGTACTCATGGCCAGCGAATGATGAGGAATCAAATCCTTTCCTTTCAGCTCGCCGATAGTTATCCCGGCATGAATGACTTTTACATATCGTTCCAACAAGGCATATACATCGACAAAAGCTTTCGGAAAGGCATGCACCGATGTTTCCTTGACGGTATATTCATAACTTCCTGCATCTTGCAACCAAGACTTCACTTCTTTTGGCACAACCAACTGCGGTGCTTTTCCCTTGGTATCCTTCCCTTTCTTCTTCTTTTCCGGACGAAGTTGAATGGTTTCCACCACTCCTTCGTGCTTTCGCAAGACTGCCAAGAAGAAACCCTCTCCTTTCGTACGATGCGGCAAGAAACGATACACCGGAAAATCTTTCCTTGTGAGATTGCCGGTAATGCCCCATGCCTCTTCAACCGGTACAGACAAAACTTCCGCACCCAGTTCACGGGCTATCCATTCCACATTGTCCTCATCCTCCTCCCGATTGAAGGTACAAGTGCTGTATATCAAGAGCCCGCCCGGTTTCAAGGCCGGCCAAATATCGTTCAGAATGCGTCGTTGGCGTTTCCAACAAACATCCACATTTTCCAAGCTCCATTCATCCACCGCTACTTGATCTTTGCGGAACATGCCTTCCCCGGAGCAAGGCACATCGGTCAGAACGACATCAAAGAGATGTGTCAAATCGGTGAAATCAGCCGGATCATTGTTCGTTACCACAATCTCCGGATGTCCCCATTTGATAAGGTTCTCCGCCAAAATTTGCGAACGGTTACGCATGACCTCATTGGCCACCAACAAGCTTCCTTCCGGCAGAACACTTCTGCACAAGGTCGATTTTCCCCCTGGAGCTGCACAGAGGTCGAGCATCACTACCGGCTCCTTGACATACTCCCGCAAGACCTTTTCCACAAACATGGACGAGGCTTCCTGTACATAATAGTATCCAGCATGAAACAAAGGATCGAAAGTAAAGGTCGGTCGATTCTTCAAATACCATCCTGAGGATGCCCAAGGTACCGGTTCACCTTCCACTTCCTTCGCACCTTTCAGTACATTCGGACGGATGCTGACAGGTACCTCCGTTTGAAGGGCTTCTTCAAACGGAAGGTATTGTGTTTCGCCTAAAAGTTGGCGGGTTCTTTCAATGAATGCTTGTGGTAAGTTCATAATTAGGTCATTTTACACCGCTACAACCCCTTTAATATGTGGGTGCGGATCATAATCCACCAATTCAAAGTCTTCGTACTTGAAATCAAAAATATCCTTCACATCCGGATTGATTTTCATCTTCGGCAACGGACGAGGCTCACGGGTCAATTGCAGTTCTACTTGCTCCAAATGATTGAGATACAAATGTGTATCACCAATGGTATGAACGAAATCACCGGCTTTCAGACCTGTTACTTGAGCAACCATCATCAAAAGCAAGGCATACGATGCAATGTTGAACGGCACACCGAGAAAGGTATCTGCACTACGCTGATACATCTGCAAGCTTAACCGGCCATCAGCTACATAGAACTGAAAAAACATGTGACATGGTGGAAGGTTCATGTTTTCGATATCCGCCACATTCCAAGCATTCACAATGATGCGACGGGAATTCGGATTGTTCTTGATTTGGTTAATAGCTTCGGTAATTTGGTCGATATGTCCACCCTTATAATCCGGCCAAGAACGCCACTGATAACCATAGATATGGCCCAAATCACCATTCTCGTCTGCCCATTCATTCCAAATGCGGACACCATTATCTTGCAAATACTTCACGTTGGTATCGCCCTTCAAGAACCAAAGCAATTCATGTATAATGGACTTCAAATGTAGTTTCTTGGTGGTGAGAAGGGGGAAGCCTTCTTCCAAGTTGAAACGCATCTGATGACCGAAGACGCTAATTGTACCGGTACCCGTACGGTCTTCCTTTTTCACGCCTTCAGTCGTAATACGTTTCAACAAATCGAGATATTGTTTCATCTTTCGCTAATTTTACAACACGTATGTATACCACTTAAAATACCAAACAGCACCTGCTGCCGCCAATATCAACAAGGTAATCAATACCTTTGCCCATGCCGGCATGCCTTTCTTGGCATATGGATCCTTGAGTTTCATCTTCGGATACTTGGCCATATCGGTCAGTGTTTCACCGAACGGAATACTGATCTTCGATGCCGCATTCACAGCCCAACCATTCGCATTCAAGATCGGAGCTATGTTTCTACGGCGTAACTTCAACCATGCCAATACCATCGCCGGACCGGAAATAAGTAACAAGATACCCAAGAATACGAGTACCAGTTGCCACCAAGAAAGCTCCCAAAGTCCCTTGGCCAGAGTCACCAAAGCCGTACCGATCATGCCGACAGCCATACCAATGGCAGCAAAGATACCGGCAAACTTGGCGATGTCAAACGGAGGGGCAGCAGCTGGTTTAGCGGCAGCATCCGCACCTTCAGCCGGAGTTGCCGGAAGGGTGGTCGGAGCAGCATTGATCTTGGCAGTTGCATCGGCCATCATCTTGTTGTCCTTTTCCGCTGCACTCTTGTTGATCAGGTTCTCAACAGCCGTAGCCATTCGGCGATATGGGCTCCAGAAAGCTTGCAATACGCTGATTGGATTGTCCACTACCTTGGTAATGACCGCATCCCATTCTACACCGGCATTGTCGTAATAAACAGCATTCTTACCTACAATCAAGCTACCGATTTCACCCACCGTTACTGCTGCTACAATCTGCAGTTTGGCAGGGCTGGTCTTGGTGGTACAATCACAATAAACCAGGAACATGCCACTGGTAGCTGCGGTTGCATTGTGAGCGCCCATATTTTCTACCTTCATACAGAGGCGGCAGGCACGCTGGTCGATGATCAATGTACCGCTTTGGAAAATGGAACCCACCGTCTTGTCCTTGTTATAGAAGTCATGGAAAGTGATGAAGTTTCTCAACAAGCGGTAGAAATCTCTGAAAATGTGCAGGAACTTGTCCACCATTTCTATGTTGTCGGATTCTTCTTTGTAAGCAGCATCCTGTGCTACCAAATCCAACAAAGCTTGCTTCTTGTCTTGCTTCAACAAGGCATTAACTACATCGATGGTCAAGTCTTCGACCGTTGCACCTGCCTTACTGGCTTTCCAAGTCGTATAAGCCGCAAATTGAGCACCAATAGCCGCCCAGTCTTCTTCCGAAAGGGTCTTCTTGTCTGCTGCAATGGCTACTCCTTGAAGCACCTTGAACTGTGCAGCCCAAGCCGGATTGACAGGAGCCGTCAAATCCAAAGTGGCCTTGCCGGTAATGCGGGCAATCGGATACGCTGCAATCTCTTCGCTCTTGGCCGACAAGTTTTCAGCGCTGATGGCTTCGATACGGGAAGTTTGTACATCCAATGCCAATGTGCTGTCCGGTGAGAAGCTAGCCAACTTATTACGCATGAAGAAGTCCTTCATCTTGGCATCCAAAGCTTGATAAGCCGCAATCACTGCATCGGTTTGGTCACCAAACGGAGCCGGTACTTCGGCTGCACACCAGTCGGAATAAGCCTTCAAATCGGTATAGAATTGTTCGATTTGTGGAGCAGTAACACCCTGCACACCGCTTCTATCCAAGGTACCACCTGTCTTGGCTACGGCCGATGTAATAGCACTGATTTCATCTGCATCCTCACTGCTGGCAGGCGTAATGACACCATCTCCATTGAAACGGGTCTTGGCAAAAATAGCCGTGATATCCGCTGTATCTGTCAAAGAAATGTTCGTTTCTTCCTTACCCAGATTAGCCAGAATTTGCTTGGCAGCCTTGCTCAACTTCAGTCCCTCTTCGGTCTCGACATTGATTGCTTCGAGGCTGACCGTATTCTTTCCTTCCAACAACAAGTCCGGATTCTTCAACACACCGGTAATCCATTTGGATACCCCTACCACGTCGTTGACACGAATCTTGCCGTCCGCATCGAAATCCATGTATTTCAAACTCTTCTCATCGATTTCCAATCCCTTGATTGGGCAAGAAAGTACCGTCCACATCTTGGTATCCAGTTCATCGAGGTGGGCAATATCCTGTCCCGACGAAATCTTCACTCTGGAACATCCTCCAATGTTCTCAAACTGCCATTTGTACTTCTGGTCTTTTTTTAATAGTGCCATAACTTATCTTCTATTTTAATGTTTTTCAAAAAAAGTAGTACCTTTGCTCAAAACTTATCATCACATGAATATCTCTATCATTGTAGCCATAGCCCAAAACCGTGCGATAGGCTTTGAAAACAAATTGTTGTATTGGTTGCCCAACGACTTGAAACGCTTCAAGGCGTTAACTACCGGCCATACCATTATCATGGGGCGAAAGACGTTCGAGTCCTTGCCGAAAGGCGCTCTCCCCAACCGTCGTAACATCGTGCTCACCCGTCAGGACATCGAATTCCCGGGTGCGGAGCGCTATGCTTCCCTGGAAGCTGCCTTGGCCCAATGTGCATCCGAAGAAGAAGTGTTCATCATCGGAGGAGCCAGCGTATATCAGGAAGCCCTCTCATTAGCCGATACCCTCTACATTACCCATATCGAAGACACGCCGAAAGAAGCGGATGCCTTTTTCCCTGAAATAGACCCTTCTATATGGAAAGAAACAGGTAGAGAAGTTCACCCTACGGATGAAAAACATCTCTACCCCTATATCTTTGCTGATTATCAACGCATCAAATAAACGTTTTCTTATTCGTCGTCGGATGCTACATTCGGAATGGGCATCTGACGTCTGAATGCTTCGTGGAACGAGATAATCGTTTCCGAGCGAGACAATCCCAATGGCTGCAACTTGTCATGGATGATGCTCAATAAATGGTGGTTGTTCTTGGCATAGACCTTGATGAACATGTCGTATTGACCAGTCGTATAATGACATTCCACCACTTCCGGAATCGCTTTCAATCCTTCAAATACGGTTTCAAATTCTTCCGGATGCTTCAAGTACAAACCCATGTAAGCGCAGGTTTCATAACCCACGGTCTCCGGGTCAATGACAAATTCCGAGCCCTTCAAAATACCCAAGTTGTACAACTTCTGGATACGCTGGTGAATAGCAGCACCCGATACACCGCAAGAGCGGGCTACCTCCAAAAATGGTATACGGGCATTGCCGGCAATCAATTTCAAAATTGATTCGTCCAAATTATCTAATTGATGATGTCCCATTCTTTTTTATTTAAGTTGTTGCAAAGATATACTTTTTCCGGAGATAAAAACTATCTTTGCTAAAAATTTACTTACTCATGAAAAAATTATTCACTTTATGCGCGTGTCTTGCATCCTTCTTTTCTTTGCAAGCACAGAATTTCAACGATTATTTCGAGGATAAAACCTTGCGTACGGACTATATCTTTACTGGCGATGCACAGAAACAGGAAGTGTATTTGGACGAACTTTCCTGTCTTCCGCATTGGGCAGGCCGTCGTCATCACCTCAACGAGCTTCCATTAGCTGGTAATGGAGAAATTACCATGAAGGACAAAGCCAGTGGTGAAGTAATCTATCGTACTTCTTTCTCCAGCTTGTTCCAGGAATGGTTGGGCGAAGAAGAAGCAACACGTCTGAAGAAGGGCTTCGAAAACTCTTTCCTCTTGCCGTTCCCGAAGAAAGAGACCATCGTTACCGTCGACTTGAAGAACGCCCGCCACGAAGTGTGTGCTTCGTTGACGCATGAAATCCGTCCGGACGATATCTTGATTCACCAACGAGGAACTGCCCGCATCACCCCACACCGTTACATGCACCAAAGCGGCAGCGTGGAAGATTGTATCGATGTAGCCATTCTGGCCGAAGGTTATACCGAAGCCGAAATGGACATCTTCTACCGCGATGCTGCAGCCACTTGCGAAGCTTTGTTTGCTCATGCTCCTTTCGACAAGCTGAAAGACCGCTTCAACATTGTGGCGGTGGCTAGTCCTTCGGCAGACAGCGGTGTAAGCATCCCGTTGAAGAACGAATGGAAGTCTACAGCAGTCAGCTCACATTTCAGCACATTCTATTCGGACCGTTACCTCACCACCAGTCGGGTCAAGAGCATCCACAATTGGTTGGCGGGCATTCCATACGAACACATCATCATCCTGGCAAACACGGACACCTATGGCGGTGGCGGTATCTACAACTCCTATACCTTGACTACCGCTCATCACCCGATGTTCAAGCCGGTGGTGGTTCACGAGTTCGGCCATAGCTTCGGCGGTTTGGCGGACGAATACTTCTATTCCGATGCTCCAAGTCCATTGTACCCATACGATATCGAACCGTGGGAACCGAACATCTCTACGTTGGTGGATTTCGAAAGCAAGTGGAAGGACATGGTTCCGACAGGTACTCCGGTCCCTACTCCGGTCAAGGCTTCACCGGACGAAATCTTCACATCCGTAGGAGTTTACGAGGGAGCCGGTTATACGTCGAAAGGTATTTACCGCCCTGCCACGGAATGTAGAATGAAAATCAATGAAGCTCCGGTGTTCTGTCCGGTATGCCAACGGGCGTTGGAAAGACTGATTTTGTTTTATACGGAAAAGTAATACACAGTAATTGTCATTCAGAGCGAAGCGAAGAATCTCGAGTACATCCACAAAATGTATTAGTGTATGTTACCGAGATTCTTCACTCCACTACGTTCCGTTCTGAATGACAAGAAAAGGAAAATTCATTAGCTTATGATTAAACTTCAAGAAATAAAAACCACCCATGAACACTATCCGTTCATGGAAAACCTACTACAAACGGCGTTCCCTCTCCAGGAGCGCCGTGATAGTGAACAACAACGGCATAACACCGACGAAAACCCGTTGTTCCACAATGCACTGATAACCGACGACGATACACCCGTCGGCCTACTTACCTACTGGACCTTTCCGAGCTTTGTCTATATCGAACATTTCGCCATCGACAGCCGCCTACGGAACGGAGGCTATGGCAGCAAGGCTTTGGAAGCATTCAAGCAACGGGTTGCTGCTCCAATCGTACTGGAAGCCGAAGAACCGACGGACGAGCTGACCCGCCGACGCATCAGCTTCTACCAACGACAAGGGTTCATCATGCAGGAAATTCCCTACCTCCAACCACCCTACCGCCCGGGCGATGAATGGTTTCCACTCAAGCTAATGGTACATGGAGCCGTACAAATGGAACAAGAATATTCATTGATAAGAGATACCATCTATCGGGAAGTCTACCAAGTCCAATAAAGAAAAGGGCTAGTCATCCACGACTAGCCCAGTCCCAACAATTTATCACATTAACGTTTTAAGTAAGGGGACGACTCTTCACAGAAAGCCCCCTTGGTCATAACATAAAGAGTCACAGAAAATCAATGTTGTTGTGTTTCAAGATAAGTTTTAAATGCCTTTGCATCGGCATCTGTATAATAGAATATCTCTGAAACCGGTTCATAAGTATAAGGAACAAAGCGGAACAGCTGGACAGCAGCAAACTGGCCGTCCTTAGAAACCATATAGTCCAAACGTCCGTTTCCGCTTGGTTTGAAAGTCACTCGTGTAGCTTGGTCAAAGTTTTTGTTTTCTATCAATTGTTGTAGTAAAGGGAGAACATCTGTTTCAGAATAATAAGACCCCATGCTAACCACACTTCCGGTAGGGGTATAGACCATTTCAGCACTCTTCCAGAAGAAACGGTACAATGAGACCAATATCAGAATAGCTCCTACTGTCAGAAGAGTCATGCTGAGTGTAGAAGATTTCTGGTCATGATCCAACGAAAAATAAATGAATACGATTCCTACCAAGGCTATGGCAATGGAAAGGAGAATCGATTGAAGACTAGTATGCTTGGCAATATGCGGATGTTCGGCAGAAAGCAAATTTGCTCCCACCAATTTAGTTTGTTTCATAAATAGCGTTTTCTTTTGTTTAATAATAGACATAACAAGATAGCCATTAGATTCTAACAGCCTACGTAAAACAAAAGGAAACCACTAAATGAGAATACGTCTCATGCCAAAGATATAGTGCTCGGAAGACACTTCCCAACTAGGATATGGCAAGGTAGTATATACACGATTGCTAGAAGAATACAGCGCATCCATACAGCTTTTGGCTACTTTCGAGAGAAGCGCCTTGTCCAAAAGTGTATAGTGCAGGATAAGCGACCGCTGGTTACGATGCATCAAGCGCAATTGTCTAGCCATGGATTGCGCATCTTCAAACATCACGTTTCTATCCTTATCAGGTGAAACCGGCAATATCCAACTACCTGATGAATCCGATGCATCGGTCATTTTACCCAATTGAAGAACAGATTCTACCGTTCCCTTTTCATTCGAAAGGGAATCACCATTCACTGCTCTTGCACCAAGCAAGAAAGCAAACAGGAAGGATATGATTAATAGAACATTCTTCATAACTAGCAATTTGTCTACAAAGATAGCCGAATATATTAACCTAGCATAATATCGTACTCAAATTAACAAAAATAAACCCTAAAAGGTTTAAAGCAATAAAAAAGGAACTATCTTTCGATAGTTCCTTTCCAATTATGTGATATCAAATATTAGTTAGTTGCGTTGAGCAGCTGAATAGTTGATATTCAAAGCATAAGCTTGACGAAGAGCCTGCTTGATGTCTGTTACGATACCCATCTTAGTGTCCTTGTCCACCTTGAGTGATACCTGCATAAACGGCTGGTCTTCTTCCTTCATGTTTTCGCGTTCCTGATAGATGTAGTCACCTACTTCATTCACATCTGCGAAACGGTCGTTCAACTGAATACGAGTTTCATGACCCATCTTGGCTTGGAGTTCAAGAGTCGGCTGACCAACATAAATAAATGTTACCAACGACTTCTTTTCCAACTTTTCCAATTCGGTTGCTTGAGGAGCTCTAAACTGAACCTTCATAGTCACTTCACGCATGGTTGTTACAATCATAAAGAAGAACAACATGGTAAAGATCAAGTCAGGCAAAGAAGAGGTATTCAACTCAGGCATGCCTTTTTTACCGCCTCTGTTAAATTTTCCCATAATTACTTACCTCCATACTTTTTAGGTTCAGCTTCAGAAATCTTCTGTGGATAGAAATCACGAATCGCCTTTTGTTCGTCTTCGCTACAATTCACATAATCCTTTCCAAAAGCGCTCTTAGCCTTTTCATTTCTCAATTCATTGTAAGCAGCTACCAATTCATTCTGAACATCTATATATGCTTGGTAACTAGTACCAACGTCGTTTGTTACAGAAATTACGTGGTTCTTGGTAACCATATTGTCACCACCCAACAAAGGAATGTTCACTACGTGCTTTTCCGGCATAGTTTCATCATCGTTCGGATTAGCAATGAATTCCTTTGCTTTTGCTCTCAGTTGCGCAACGTCCAAATATTCAGAGCCCACCATCAACTGGTTATCCTTGTTGATACGAACCTGAAGAACGTTTCTTTCCTTTACCTTAAGATTGTCGTCCTGTTTCACACTTGGATCTGGCGGTGGCGGAAGGCGACGTGCCAAACCCTTGTCAGTATTCATAGATGTGGTAGTAAGGAAGAAGATAAGCAACATGAAGGCAATATCCGCCGTAGATGTAGCATTCACACCTGGCATCGTTCTTTTCTTTCTTGCCATTTTACTTAACTCTTTTTAATCCAACAATCTTAAATTATCTCTTGAAAATACCGCTCAAGTTTACGATGGTAGCAACACTGGCAGTAGCAACCAAGAAATAGATTGCGTAAAGTGTCATGTCAGTGAGCTTCAACCAACCTGCATCAGTGAATTCAGTACCGTCACCCTTTACAACCGGTGCATCAGAACCCATTGCGTAAGCAACTGCCAAAACTGCAACAAACAAGCCAACAAACAGCAATGACTTCATTGCGCCCTTCGGATTGTCTTTCAAACTTGTAACGAATTGTAAGAGCGAGCCGACAACTGTCACGATAATACATACACCCAACATTGCGTACATCAAGAACAACAATGTTTCTGTATGTTCTGGAGCGTTATGTTCGCCCACCGGATTATTGTATCCTACACAGAAGAACAATCCCAATACCACCAAGATAAGTGCGATAAGGACGTAGAATATGTAGTAAGATACTTTGTATGATAATTTAGCCATTACTCTAAATTTTAGATATTAGACTTCAGTTTTTTGATAATTACTTCTTGTACTTCAAGTTGTACTTCATGATGATATCCAACAATGTGATAGAAGAATCTTCCATTTGGCTAGTGATTTCTTCAATCTTAGCGAGGATATAGTTGTAGAACACCTGGAGAACCAAAGCAACGATCAAACCGAAGATAGTAGTAATCAAAGCCACCTTCATACCACCAGCAACAACTGTCGGAGAAATATCACCTGCCTGTTGGATATCGTCGAACGCCATAACCATACCTACTACGGTACCGATAAATCCGAGTGACGGAGCCATCGCGATGAACAATGTGATCCAAGAGCAGCCCTTTTCCAAGTAACCAGCCTGAACACCACCGTAAGATACTACTGAACGTTCTACTACGTCCAAACCTTCGTCGATACGCATCAAACCTTGGTAGCAGATAGAAGCAACAGGACCGCGAGTGTTACGTGCGATAGCCTTAGCACCTTCTACATCACCCTTTTCCAAAGCACCTTCGATCTTGCCCATCAACTTCTTAGCGTTAACTTCAGCCAATGACAAGTAAACGATACGTTCAATACAGAAAGCAAGACCCAAAACCAATGCGATAGCTGGCAATGACATAAAGTCAGCACCACCTTCGATGTACTTAGTCTTCAATTCCTTGTGGATACCACCTTCTTCAACTACAGCTGCTTCAGGAGCGTCCTGAGCCATTACTGGTACTGAACTGAGAGTCATTGCTCCCATCAATGCAAGCATTGCAAATAACTTTTTCATTGTGTGTAATTTTTTAAGATTAATTAATTAATTTATTTTATACATCATTTGTTTTTCATCCTTTTTTATTGCCGCTTTTCATCGTCAAGCGGAGAGAGCGGGATTCGAACCCGCGAAACACTTTTGGCGTTTACACGCTTTCCAGGCGTGCCTCTTCAACCACTCGAGCATCTCTCC
>SUXY01000078.1 GCA_015060705.1 Bacteroides sp.
AGGATATCATCCACCAAACCCGAATGATAGAGGTCTTCAGTACAGAACTCCACTGGGAACTTGTTTTCTTCCACCATGTACTTAGTATAGGTGAACATAAAGTTACTGTCCGTCTTGAGGTGAATCAAGCCGTCAGGAGTCAAGAACTTACGATATCGGTTCATGAAGTAAGTGGAAGTAAGTCGCTTGGTAGCCTTCTTCATCTGCGGATCGGAGAAGGTCAACCAAATTTCACTCACTTCGCCTTCGGCAAAGAAGCGGTCAATGATTTCGATGTTTGTACGGAGAAAAGCCACATTCTTCAATCCTTCATTCAAGGCATCAGTAGCACCGGTCCACATGCGGGCACCCTTGATATCGACTCCGATAAAATTCTTGTCGGGGTACATGCGTCCCAAGCCCACGGTGTATTCGCCGCGTCCACATCCCAATTCAAGCACAATCGGATGATCGTTCTTAAAGAAGTCACGATTCCAATTGCCCTTCATATCGAAAGGTACATTGTCGACTACCGAATAAGGGTATTCGAACACGTGCGGATAATCCCGCATATCTGCAAACTTCGCTAATTTTCCTTTTCCCATAGTAATTATATTTTCACCACAGAGTAACACAGAGTTCCACTGAGTTTTAATAATTCCCTATCTGAAAAGAACTAAAAAACTCCGTGAGACTCTGTGTACTCTGTGGTGAGTCAAAAAATTTATTCAATAATTACCTTTGTCCAGCCGTAAACATCCGGTTCGATACCATATTGTACACCACGCAACTTATTGTAAAGCATCGTGCTGATAGGACCCGGCTTACCGTCTTGGCTGAATACATAGCTCTTACCCTTTTCAGGGTCGTCGATGCGCTGGATAGGGCTGATTACAGCTGCTGTACCGCAAGCACCTGCTTCTTCGAAAGTTTCGAGTTCTTCTTCCGCAATCGGACGACGTTCTACCTTCAAGCCCAAGTCTTCTGCCAACTGAATCAAGCTCTTGTTGGTGATAGACGGTAGGATAGAAGAAGATGCCGGAGTAATGTATGTATTGTTCTTAATACCGAAGAAGTTGGCTGCACCACATTCATCAATATACTTCTTTTCCTTGGCATCGAGATAGAACTCTGCCGAATAACCAGCATCGTGTGCTTCCTTGCTAGCGCAAAGGCTAGCAGCATAGTTACCACCTACCTTATAGATACCTGTACCGAGCGGAGCTGCACGGTCGTACTTACGAGTGATTGCATACGGATTAGCCGAGAAGCCACCCTTGAAGTAAGGACCTACTGGAGTCACGAAGATGATGAACAAGTATTCATTAGCCGGCTTTACACCTACCTGAGCACCTGTACCGATGAGCAACGGACGGATATAGAGGCTTGCACCGCTTTCGTATGGAGGAATGTAACCTTCATTCAAGCGTACTACCTTTGTTACCATTTCTTCGAACAATTCAGTCGGAAGTTCCGGCATCATGATACCGCGGCAAGAGCTTTGCAAACGAGCTGCGTTTTCGTCCATGCGGAACACACGTACCTTACCATCTGGACAACGATAGGCCTTCAAACCTTCAAACGCTTCCTGACCATAGTGCAAGCAAGTAGCTGCCATGTGGATGTTCAATGTTTCTTCCGAACTAACTTCGATTTCACCCCATGCACCATTGCGATACCAGCAACGTACATTGTAGTCGGTCTTCATGTAACCGAAAGACAGACTTGACCAATCAATTTCTTTCATATCTGTATATTTTTACTTATTATTATCTAGTTTTAGGCAAAAATACACTTTATTCTTCACTTTCTTGCTTATCGGCAAGTAATTTTTCGATTTCGGTATCTGCTTTCTTCAATTTCTCGCTACAAAAGGCGATGATTTCATTCGCTTCCTTGATTTTCTCTACCAATTCGTCTATCTCCAATTCATTACCGTCCACTTGTCGAACAATCGTTTCCAAGCGAGCCATTGCTTGGGAATATGTTTCTTTTTTCTTTGCCATAGACTTTATTTAATTACAGATTCTACTTTTCCTTTATATAAGAGTGTGACCAACGTATCTCCTTCTTTCAATGCAGAAGCATCTTTCACCGCTTTACCGTTCTTCAAGGTGATACTATATCCACGAGCCAATTGCTTTTTTGGCAATGCATCGTTCAGACGTTGCTGCAACAACTCCAAGCGATGTTTCTTCATGGAGAGGAACTGACGGGTTGCCATTTGCAAATCCCTATTCGCCGCGAGCAATCCGTACTTGGCATCAGATATCCGCTTGTATACAGCCGAAGGAATACGTTGCTTCAAACCCTCTATCCGACGATGTTCCCACAACAAACGGTTCCGGACTCCTTGCTGCAAGCGAAACGAAAGATTATCCAACCGGTCCGCTACTTGATCCATACAAGCAACTAAAAAGGCCGCTGCAGCCGTTGGCGTCTTCACCCGTGTATGCGCAATCAAGTCAATGACTGTATCATCCCGTTCATGACCGATACCGGTAATGATAGGTAAGGGGAATTGGGCACAATTGGCCGCCAACTCGTAGGTATCGAAACCCGAAAGATCGGAAGTAGCTCCACCCCCACGGATGATAACTACCACATCAAATGCTTCCAATCGGGCATAAATGGCATCAAGTGCTGCAATGATGGATTCTTCTACCCTTTCTCCTTGCATAATCGCCGGGAAAAGTTCCGTATAAAAGCCATATCCACGAGGATTGTTCGACAACTGATTGCAGAAATCGCCATAACCAGCCGCAGTAGCCGATGAAATGACCGCTATCCGTTGGGGAAGCACAGGCATCTCCAGCTCTTTGTTCAGATCAATGACTCCCTCCTCCTCCAACAGACGAAGTATCTCCCGACGTTTTCTTTCCATATCGCCTACGGTATAAGTAGGATCGATATCCAACACCGTCAACGAATAGCCATAGAGTTCATGAAAGTCTACCGACACCCGCACCAACACCTTGATACCCGAAGCAAATGCTTGCCCCGTTTCCTGCTCAAAGTAAGGTTTCAGCATCTTGTAAATATTGCTCCAAATGGTCCCCCTGGCCTTGGCAATCAAGTTGTTTCCACTTGCATCCTTTTGTATGAATTCCAAATAGCAATGCCCCGAATAATTGGACCGGACATCACTCAACTCAGCCTGTACCCAATAGGTTTCAGACATTCGGTCACGAATGGTTCGTTTTACCAATCCGTTGAGTTCATACAAAGAAAGAGCTTGTTCTTCCATTATTTCTTCTTTTCCAATTCCTTTTGGTAAGCCTTCCAAAGATTTGGCACACCATATCCATAGATATTATCCGGATAATCCACCCGATCACCTGCTTGTTGCACTGCTTTAATGACCTCTTTGGCGGTAAGCCATGGACAAGCCTGCCAGAAGCAAGTCACCACACCACACATAGTCGGTGATGCAAACGAAGTACCATTGGCTTTCGATACCGTACCATCGTTGCCCGATACCACCGAACTTACTCCAATCGCCATGACATCCGGCTTGATACGACCATCGGATGTATTACCCACAGACGAAAATTCCGCATTCTGCAAATCTTTGGTCATAGCACCTACGGTCAACACATTCTCAGAATCTCCCGGAGGAGTAACCTTCTTCCAAGCGCCTCTACCCGAATTGCCGGCACTACATACCACCACGATACCTTTGTCAGCTGCCACAGAAGCCGAATGCGACATCAACGAATAATGACCGTCCAAATCACGATAACGATAGCCACCATATCCTTCATCGAACGCATAATAACCAAGAGAAGTATTGATGACATCCACCCCCACACTGTCTGCAAACTCAATGGCAGCTGCCCAATAATCTTCTTCTATCGGTTGTTCGGTATCATTATCCTCGCTACGAAGCAACCAATAAGAAGCTTCCGGTGCAGTTCCTATAAATACATTCTTGATATTGGCTGCCATACACGAAAGCACCTTCATCCCGTGAGAGTTTTCTTCATATATGTCCGAATTCGGATTGACAAAGTCATGGGTTCCCAACAGATCCATATGTTTGAAAAACTTGATTTTATCAGCATTGTAGAAACCGGCATCAATCACCGCCACATGCATACCTTTACCAGTAAAACCAGCCGCATGAAGGCTATCCCCTCCATGGATTTGAATCTGACGAAAAGCTTTTCCATACGCATATCCGGCTTCCTTCCAATTATTAGTCACTTCTTTCTTCCGATTCTTGTTGCGTGCCGGAATGCTATCGGATTGCGTCCATACCTTCTTAATATTCGACACGAAAGGCATTTCCTTCACCTGATCCATCAATGTCGTATCAGACACTTCGAGTACCACCGTATTATTCCACTTACTCGTAGTAACCAATTTAGCACCGGTTCCCAACAATTCCTTCACATAGGTCTGACTCACCGGCAAATCGGTTTCATCCACCGGTAATTGCTGGCGGCTCCGTCGTTCCAATGCCCGTTCACTTAAAAAAGCTTCCGGTTTATCAACGGTGTAGGAAGTACCCACCTTATCTTTCAAATTCACCCGATACTTATACGTTTTTTCCGCCGATGCCGACAAAGCCAACAACGCAGAAAGTAATGTCATGGTAATAATCTTCATTTTTTCTTTCATTTAAGGATTCAATAGCACAAAGATAATTAAACTTTTTTCGAAACAAACGCATTTTTAATTACCTTTGTAGTATAAATGCATAAAGAGAGTCAATAACATGTCACAAAAAGGAAACGCTATGGAATTGGGCACCCAGCCCGTTGGAAAGCTGTTGATGCAATATGCCATCCCGGCCATTATTGCCATGACTGCTTCTTCCTTATATAATATTGTAGACAGTATCTTCATCGGTCAGGGGGTAGGTCCTCTGGCCATCTCCGGATTGGCGGTTACTTTCCCGTTCATGAATTTAGGTGCTGCGTTTGGAGCCATGGTCGGTGTGGGGGCCTCTACCCTCATTTCCGTCAAGCTTGGACAACGGGACTATGGAACAGCGCAAGTCGTTTTAGGGAATGTTGTCACACTGAACACCATCATCGGCGTTGTCTATACCATCGTGTGCTTAATGTTCCTCGACCCGATTCTTTATTTCTTTGGCGCCAGTGCAGACACCATCGTCTATGCACGCGATTTCATGGAAGTCATCCTATTGGGTAATATCTTCACTCACATGTACCTGGGATTGAATGCTGTACTTCGAGCATCGGGACATCCACAGAAAGCCATGTACGCCACCATCAATACGGTGGTTATCAATACCATTTTGGCTCCGATATTCATCTACGGTTTCGAATGGGGAATCCGAGGTGCGGCTATCGCTACCGTTATCGCCCAAATTGTATCCTTGACTTGGCAATTCAAGATTCTGACCGACAAGAACGAATTACTGCATTTACGGAGAGGGATCTATCACCTGCAAAGCAAGATTGTGAAGAACATGATAGCCATCGGTCTTTCTCCGTTCTGCATGAATGTAGCTTCCTGCTTCATCGTCATCTTTATAAACCAAGGATTGAAAGAGTACGATGGTGACTTAGCCATCGGTGCGTACGGGATTGTCAACCGACTGATGTTTATCTGTGTCATGATTGTCATGGGTATCACACAAGGGATGCAGCCCATTGCCGGTTATAACTACGGAGCCCAGCAATATCACCGAGTGAACGAAGTTTTGAAGTTGGCCATATGGGGAGCTACAGCAGTTACGACCTTCACCTTTTTGGTAGGTGAACTAATCCCAGAATTGACCGTTTCTATCTTTACCACCGACGAAGGACTTATCAGTCGAGCGGCCGAAGGATTCCGTATTGCCGTCTTGGTATTCCCGATTGTAGGATTCCAAATGGTAACTTCGAATTTCTTCCAGAGTATCGGCATGGCCAACAAGGCTATTTTCTTGTCGCTTACCCGACAATTATTGTTCTTGCTTCCATGCCTCATCATCTTGCCTACCTTTATGGGAGCAGCCGGCATCTGGTGGAGCATGCCAGCCAGCGATTTGGCAGCAAGTATCGTGGCAGCGGTATTGCTTTATAAGCAATTCCAAGCCTTTAAGAAATCAGCAATCATCAATCAGAAACTATAAATCAGAAGACCATGAACGACCATTATGTCATCAACCTCGGCCGCCAACTTGGTAGTGGCGGTAAGGAAATCGGCGAAAAGCTCGCCAAAGCCCTGAATATCGCCTTTTTCGACAAAGAGCTTATCAAACTTGCGTCGGACGAAAGCGGTCTCTGCAAGGAATTCTTCGAGAAAGCCGATGAACGTGCCCAACAGACTTTATTGGGAGGCTTGTTTGGTGGACGTTTCCAATTCATCAGCGACGGTACCATTCCGTATGGTTCCTACTTGAACAACGATTCTTTGTTCAAGATTCAGAGCGATGTGATTCGAAACCTGGCAGAGAACCAATCTTGCCTGTTCGTGGGCCGATGTGCCGACTATATCTTGCGTGACCACCCGCGCCATGTGAACATATTCATTTCGGCATCCAAAGAAGCCCGTATCGAGCGTTTGATGAAACTACATCCGATTACCGAAGAGCAAGCCGAAGAAATGATTGAAAAGGCGGACAAGAAGCGTTCGGCTTATTATAATTATTACAGCTATAAGACTTGGGGAGCTGCTTCTACCTATCATCTTTGCGTGGATTCATCAGTTATGGGCATCGACAAGACGGTGGAATATATTCTTCAGTTTATCAAGCATAAATTAGGATTATAACATATAGAGTGTCATCCAGAGCGAAGCGAAGGATCTCGAGAGCATCTACCTTGCGTATTCGAGATTCTTCGCTTCGTTCTTAGTGACATCATATTACTCCCTTTCTTTTTGTTTCAAATACCAATAGAAATCTTTTTGTGCCCGTACAGGCTTCACATCCATTTTCTTTTTCAAAACATTGCATAAATGTTCGTCCACCCATGCCGCTTTCTGATTATCAGCCAACTGAATACGCAACATCTCCAGCATTTCCTCTTTCAGCGCCTGGTCCAATACTGGAGTAACCGCCTCTATTCGACGGTAAAGGTTGCGCCTCATCCAATCCGGTGAGCCGAAAAACACCAATTCCTGACCTCCATGATGGAAATACCACACACGCGCATGTTCCAAGAAACCGTCGACAATACGGGTAATCCGAATGTTCCGACTATACGGTTGATTCGGAATCAAACAACAAATACCACGAACAATCAAATCAATCTGTACACCGGCTTCACTCGCCTTGTACAACTCATCAATCATGGCCGTATCCTGCAGCGCATTCATCTTCAAAACAATAGTCGCTTTTCTTCCAGCCGCTGCTTCTTGCTTTTCAAACTCCAACAACTCCTGCAACCGAGGCAATAGATTGAATCGAGGTACCAACAGATGATGGAACTTCGGTTCGAATTCTTCTCTCCGCAAGACTCGGAACAACTGATGCAGATCATCCACAATCTCCGGCTGAGAAGTAAACAAAGCAGAATCTGCATATACGGCAGCCGTCTTTTCGTTGAAATTACCGGTACTAATATAAGCAAAACTTTTCTTCGGTCTTCCGTCCTTATTCCTACGTAGTACCAAAGCGACCTTGGCATGTACCTTTAAGCCCTTCATGCTATAGATGATATGGATACCAGCCCGCTGCATCAGTTCAGCCGTAGCCAAGTTGTTCTCCTCATCAAAACGAGCTTTCAGCTCAACGAATACCGTTACCTTTTTTCCATTCTGTGCTGCTGAAATCAGCGCATTGATTACCTCGGAATGAGGCGCTACCCGATATTGAGTAATCATGATTTCTTCCACCGACTTGTCATGCACCGCTTCGTACAAGAAATGGATGAAATGTTCGAACGAATGATAGGGATAATGCAACAACAAATCACGCTTACCCACATAAGTCATGATGCTTTGCTTCTTGTTCAAGCAGTTCAAATACATCGGTCTAGGCTGGGCCGACTTTATCAAAAAAGAATTCGGATTAGGAAGTTTCGACAAATCCTCCAAGTTCAGGTGTTTATCCCCCGGTATCAATTCATCGGGATTAAGCCCGAACGCATCAACCAAATACTGCAAAAAATCAGCAGGCATCCGTCGCTCATACACAAAACGACATACCGCACCGATCTTGCGCTTCTTCACTCTCTTTTTCAACTGTTCCACCAAGACTTCGGTCGTCAAAGCCTCATCATCCACCATGATATCTGCATCGCGTGAAATCTTGCAACAATAGCTACTATCCACCTCATATCCCGGAAACATCATTCCAACATTCATCTTGATGATGTCTTCTATATACATCAGATAATAGTTACCCTGATGTTGGGGCAACTCCACAAAACGGGGCACTTTACTGTATGGCAGCTTCATGATGTAGTATTCTGTTACCCCATTATCCTTACGGATGAGACGAGTACACAAATACAAGCGGTCGGCCCGAAGGAACACCTTAACACGAGTACGGCTCACGGGCACCGGTTGCAAATAAGGAAAGATTTCTTCCCGGAAATAATTGGATATGAACTCCCGATGCACATCTTCGACTTCTTGCTGACTTTGATAGAAAACAATATGGTTTCTTCGAAGTTCCGGCAAAATACCATCTTGAAAGATTCGGATACGATCCTCCAATTGTTTGTTTACCTCATTAGCGATACGGACAATCAATTCGCTGGCTTCTTCTTGTGTCATTTCCTCGCTATAACCACCTCTAGCGACCGCCTTATGTTCGGCCACACGTACCTTATAATATTCTTCCAAGTTGGATGAATAAATAGAAATGAAATTGATGCGGTCATAAACCGGAACGGAGGTATCGGCAGCCTCCAACAACACCCGATGATTGAACGACAACCAACTGATGTCCCGATTGAAATATCGATAGTTGCTTTCCATATTTGGTTTAGATTTGCCCAAATATACTTATCTTTGTGGAGATAAACAAGACTTTTATGACAAGAATTGGAATACTATCAGATACACACGGCCATTGGGACGACCGTTATCTGAAACATTTTAAAAATTGTGATGAGATATGGCATGCCGGTGATATTGGCTCCTGGGAAGTATCCGAACAACTGGCTGCTTTCCGTCCATTACGGGCCGTTTATGGAAACATTGACGGAGGAGATGTACGCAAAACCTACCCGGAACTCAACCGCTTTACTATTGAAGGAACCGATGTACTGATTAAACACATCGGTGGCTATCCCGGAAGGTACGATGCTTCTATCCGCCAGCGGTTGTTTGTACGCCCGCCACGCCTCTTGGTATGCGGGCACTCCCATATCTTGAAGGTACAATACGACAAGACCCTAAATATGCTGTACATCAATCCAGGAGCAGCCGGTATTTATGGCTTCCATAAAGTCCGCACTCTAGTACGATTTGCCATAAACCAAGGAGAGTTCAAGGATTTGGAAGTGATTGAATTGGCAGAAAAATAAAAAGAGCAGCTTTTGCTGCTCTTTCTTTATTTCTTCCGTTCCAACTCCTGCAAACTTTCCAACTTCTTTGTTTCCAAAAACTCGTAGATGCCGCAAAGGTGTTCCTTCACCTTCTTGTTGCCGAACTCATAGGTTTTAGTAACAAGACCATCCAAGAAGTCACGGTCGTGAGATACCACAATCAACGTTCCGTCAAAATCCACCAACGCTTGCTTCAAGATGTCCTTGGTCTTCATGTCCAAGTGGTTGGTCGGTTCGTCCAATATTAAGAGGTTAACCGGTTCCAACAAGAGCTTGATCATCGCCAAACGGGTACGTTCACCTCCTGAAAGTACCTTTACTTTCTTCATAGAAGCTTCTGGACTTCCGAACATGAATGCTCCCAGCAAATCGCGTATTTTATTACGGATATCCCCTTTCGCCACATCGTCAATGGTTTGGAAAACGGTCAGATTTTCATCCAACAATGATGCCTGATTCTGAGCGAAATAACCTATCTGTACGTTATGCCCCAATGTCAAGGTACCATCGTGGTCGATTTCGTTCATGATACACTTCACCAAGGTAGATTTACCTTCGCCGTTCTTACCCACGAAAGCGACCTTATCGCCACGTTCGATTGTCAATGAGGCATTCTTGAAGACTACATGATCGCCGTAAGTTTTTCCTACTCCGTCCATAATAACCGGATAGTTACCGCTTCTCGGTGATGGCGGGAACTTCAAGCGAAGAGCCGACGTATCTTCTTCGTCCACTTCAATAATCTGCAACTTTTCGAGCATCTTCACACGGCTCTGTACTTGCAACGTCTTGCTATAAGTACCCTTGAAACGTTCGATGAAGTCCTTGGTTTCCTGAATCATCTTCTGTTGTTCTTCGTATTGTTTCTGCTGTTGTTCACGGCGTTCTTTACGAAGAACCAGGTATTGCGAATAGTTCACCTTATAATCATAGATACGGCCCATGGTTACCTCAATGGTACGGGTCGTAATGCTATCGACAAACTTACGGTCGTGACTGATGACTATCACCGCCTTGGCACTGTTAATCAAAAAGTCTTCCAACCATTGGATAGACTCGATATCGAGGTGATTGGTCGGCTCATCGAGCAACAACACATCCGGATTCTGCAAAAGCAACTTGGCCAATTCGATACGCATACGCCATCCACCGCTGAAATCGCTGGTCGGCTTATTGAAATCTTCGCGTAAGAAACCAAGACCGAGCAACGCCTTTTCCACATCTTCCTCAAAGTGTGTCAAGTCAATGGCATAGAACTTCTCACTCATGGTCGATACCTTTTCGATGAGAGCCATGTACTCATCACTCTCATAGTCAGTACGTTCTGCCAATTCCTTATTGATAGCCTCTATTTCAGCTTCCATCTGATGAAGGTGTGCGAAAGCCTGCGATGCCTCCTCGAACACCGTACGACCGTCTTCGGTCATCAAGTGCTGTGGAAGATAAGCCACTACGCAATCTTTCGGAGCCGTTACTTTCCCACGAGTGGGCTGACGGACACCTGCCAAGATTTTCAACAAGGTTGATTTACCTGCACCGTTCTTACCCATCAAGGCAATACGGTCTTTTTCATT
>SUXY01000079.1 GCA_015060705.1 Bacteroides sp.
TCACACGATGTGGTATATCACACGATGAGCTTAAAAAAGCGGTGCAAAGGTACGCTTTATTCTTGAACTGACAAAAGGAAATGAAGGGATTTTTTAAGAAAACGTCCTCTTGTTCACTGAAAAACAAGGGGACGTTTTGAAAAATAGATTAGAAATCAATATCAATCTTGATTTCTTGTTCGCTGAGACTTTCTGTTTGCTCTTCAACGGGAGTGTCTTTTTCTTCAGCGCGAGGTTCAGGGAGCCCCTGTTCGTCGGCAATGAATTGGATAGCTTGTTGCAATCCTCCCATGAATTTTTCGAAGTCTTCCTTATAAAGGAATATTTTATGTTTTTCGAAACTAACTTGTGAGTCTTCTCCTTCACCGTTTACAATCTTTTTGCTTTCGGTGATAGCGAGGAACATTTCGTCCTTACGGTTTTTCTTTACATCCAGATAATAAATACGTTTTCCTGCCTTGATGGCTTTCGAGAAAACGATTTCCTTGTCACCTTCAGCAGCACTTTTCTTCTTGAATTCTTCCATGTCTTTTAGGTAATAGTTTTAAATGTGGCTCAAAATTGGACATTTTTTTCTAATGTGCAAAGAATTTGCCGACAAACTTTTGAAGATTTGCCGTTATGTATGGGTAAAGTGCAAAATTTCATTTAAAAAATGTGTTTATATTAGGTTAAATTCGTAGAATTATGTACTTTTGCAACTCATAAATAATTTATGTGAATTATGATAAATAGAGTTCTTATTCGTCTTAAAATTGTTCAGATAGTATATGCTTACTACCAGAACGGAGGTAAAAACTTGGATACTGCAGAAAAAGAGTTGTTCTTCAGTCTTTCCAAAGCATACGACTTGTATAACTATCTGTTGCTTTTGATGGTCGAAATTACCAGACAAGCCGAAAGAAAACTGAATGCTGCCAAGAGCAAGTTGTTGCCTACTAAAGAAGAGTTGTATCCTAACATGAAGTTTGTCGCTAACCGCTTCATTGCTCAATTAGAAATCAACGAGCAGTTGCAGGAATTTTCGGAAACCCAGAAGAAAACTTGGGAAAATGAAAGTGAATTCGTGAAAAGCCTGTGTGAAAAGATCATGGCTAGCGATATCTATAAGGAATACATGGAAAATGAATCACCTTCTTCCTATGAAGAAGATCGCGAGTTGTGGCGTAAGATCTACAAGCGTATCATTTTCAATAATCCGGAATTGGATCAGGTTTTGGAAGACCAGAGCTTGTATTGGAATGATGATAAGGAAATCGTTGATACATTCGTCTTGAAGACTATTAAGCGTTTTGAAGAAAGCAATGGTTCTAAGCAGGAATTGTTGCCGGAATTCAAAGATGAAGAAGATCAGGATTTCGCACGTCGTTTGTTCCGTCGTACCATTTTGAACGCGGATTACTATCGTCACTTGATTAGTGAAAATACCCGCAATTGGGATTTGGACCGTGTAGCATTCATGGATGTGGTTATCATGCAGATTGCATTGGCAGAAATCCTCAGTTTCCCGAACATTCCGGTGAGTGTATCGTTGAATGAATACGTGGAAATTGCCAAGCTTTACAGTACTCCGAAGAGCGGAAGCTTTATCAATGGTACTTTGGATGGTATTGTCAATGCCTTGAAGAAAGATAATAAACTGATAAAAGATTAATAAACATATAAAATTTGACAATTATGAATTTAGCATTTGTATACTTGCAGGCACAAGCCGGTGGTGACTATTCTTTCTTGATTATGATGGTGGCTATCTTTGCTATCATGTACTTCTTTATGATTCGTCCGCAGAACAAGAAGCAAAAGGAAATCCAGAATTTCCGTAACAACTTGCAGATGGGTCAGGATGTAATCACAGCTGGTGGTATCTATGGCAAGGTCAAGTCTATCGAAGGTAATGTAGTAGTATTGGAAATTGCATCGGGTGTTAAGATTCGTATCGACAAGAATTCAATCTATGCTGATGCTGCTGCTACCCAACAACAAGCAAAGTAAATATTAAATAGAAGGCTATGTTCGACAAAGAGAACATACGTGTACGATATTTAAGGACTTTGGAGAAAATCAGAAGTTTCCTGCTCGCTAAGAAGAGTCGGGAATTTCTGATTTTTCTGTTCTTTGTATTTGTGTCTTTCAGCTTTTGGTTGCTCCAAGTGTTGAATGATGATTATGAAACGGAACTTTCCGTTCCATTGCGGATGAAGAACGTTCCGGAGAATGTGGTGTTGACTTCTGATTTGCCAACGGAATTGAGAATTGGTGTGAAGGATAGAGGTACGGTTTTGGTGAATTATTTGCTGGGGCAAACTTTGTATCCTGTGACGCTTGATTTTGAAGAATATACGGATAAAGGCAGTCAGGTGCGGATTCCGGCTGTTACTTTGAGTAAGCGTATTGCCAGCCAATTGAATCAATCGACCAAACTTTCCACCATTAAGCCGGATACGTTGGAATTGATCTATACCAGAGGACAAGGTAAGAAAGTTCCTGTTAAACTTCGTGGGGAGGTAAAGGCTGAACGTCAGTTTTATATCTCGAATGTTGTCTATTCACCAGACTCAGTGATGGTGTACGCTCCTAAGGAAATCTTGGATACGATAACATCTGCTTATACGGAGGAATTGTATATCGAGGAAATTTCAGATACGACTCGTCGTCGTGCGAAACTGATGCCTGTAAAAGGAGCTAAGTTTACACCGTCATACGATGATGTTACTTTTTTAGTGGACATGTATTCTGAAAAGACGGTGGATGTTCCGGTACAAGGCATAAACTTTCCTGGAGATGCAGTTCTTCGTACCTTTCCTGCAAAGGTTCAAGTAACTTTTCAGATTGGTCTGAGCCAGTTCAAGAATGTGACTGCTGATGATTTTGTTGTGGTGGTAGATTATAAGAAACTGCATGAGAACACAGGTGATAAATGTAAACCTATTCTAGTGCAATCTCCTTCGATTGTGAATCATGTCCGGTTGAGTCCACAGGAAATAGAATATATTATCGAGCAAAAAATAACATTCAATGATTAGTATAGCGATAACCGGTGGAATTGGTAGCGGGAAGTCTTATGTCTCTTCTTTGTTGCAAGAAAAGGGTATACCTATTTATAATGCAGACGATGAGGCTAAGAAACTAATGCATACAGATAAAAACATTCGTGAAGATCTGGTTGCTTTGTTAGGACCGGATGTTTATCGGAATGGAGAGTTGAATAAACCCTTCTTGGCTTCTTATCTTTTTGCCAATTCGGAGAATGCAGCACGTATCAATGAAATAGTGCATCCCAGAGTTAAAGCGGATTTTTGCCGATGGTTGAAGAAACATGCCGATAAGGAAGTGGCCGGTTTGGAATGTGCCATTCTTTTTGAAGCTGGTTTTGAAGATACGGTAGATGCTACTGTTATGGTATATGCTCCGGAGAACTTGAGGGTAGAACGTGCCATGAAACGTGATGGGGCGACAGAAACCCAAATTCGGGCGAGAATTGCTGCACAAATGGATGATGAAGAAAAATGCCGTCGAGCCGATTATATAGTCTATAATGATGGCCGTATGCCGCTCGATATCCAACTTTCATCACTGATAAGCCAATTGAAAATTGAAAATAAGTGAATAAATTTGGGAGTTTCGCGCATGAATTGTACATTTGCTCCCCTAAAAATTAATTTAACTAAAGAAAGCATATTATGTTAAGAACAATTTTATCTATTTCTGGTAAGCCAGGCTTGTATAAACTGATTTCTCAAGGTAAGAACATGTTGATTCTTGAAGCTTTGGATGAAACAAAGAAAAGATTTCCTGCATATGGTCATGATAAGGTAATTTCATTGGGTGACATTGCTATGTATACCGATGATGAAGAAGTGGCTTTGGGCGAAGTCTTGGAAGCTGTAAAGACAAAGGAAAATGGTGCAGTCGCTTCTATCGACTACAAGAAGGCATCAGCTGCAGAATTGCAAGCATTCATGGCTGAAGTGTTGCCGACTTACGATCGTGACCGTGTACACAACAGCGATATCAAGAAGTTGATTCAGTGGTACAATATTTTGGTAAGCAATGGTATTACTGAATTTGTAGCTGCTGAGGAAGAAGAAGCAACAGAAGAGTAATTGATAATTGATAAAAAGAAAGCTCTCATTCGGAATATCCGTTTGAGAGCTTTTTACATATGGATTAGTCTAGTTTTTGAATATCAAACCATCACTACCTCTTTCTACCATAATCGGTTTGTTTCTGTCTACTTGTAAAGACAGGAGTTTCTTTGACAAGTCGTTCAGCAAGTAGCGTTGGATTGCACGCTTTACTGGACGGGCACCGAATTCAGGATCATAACCGGCTGTGGCCAGATAGTCGATAGCCATATTGCTCAAATGCAAGTTCACACCGTTGTCTTCCAACATGCGCTGGATACCCTTGATCTGCAAGCGGACAATCTGTTCAATTTGCGGCTTGTTGAGCGGCAAGAACATGATAGTCTCATCGATACGGTTCAAGAATTCCGGACGAATGGTCTTCTTCAGCATATTCATTACTTCGTTCTTGGTTTCTTCTACCAACAAGTCATGGTTGTCGTCAGTCAGCTTTTCGAACTGGCTTTGGATATACGCACTGCCCAAGTTGGAAGTCATGATGATAATCGTATTCTTGAAGTTCACCGTACGTCCCTTGTTGTCAGTCAATCGTCCGTCATCCAATACTTGCAGCAAGACATTGAATACATCCGGATGTGCTTTTTCGATTTCGTCAAACAATACTACGGAGTAAGGTTTGCGTCGAACGGCTTCTGTCAATTGTCCACCTTCGTCGTAACCTACATATCCCGGAGGTGCACCGATAAGTCGGCTTACCGTATGCTTTTCCTGATATTCGCTCATGTCGATACGGGTCATCAAACTTTCGTCGTCGAACAGGTATTCTGCCAATGCCTTGGCCAATTCTGTCTTACCTACACCTGTTGTTCCGAGGAAGATAAATGAGCCAATCGGGCGTTTCGGGTCTTGAAGACCGGCACGACTACGGCGTACCGCATCGGCTACCGCTTGAATGGCTTCGTCCTGACCGATGACACGTTTGTGCAATTCGTCTTCCAGGAAGAGTAGCTTTTCACGTTCGCTTTGCATCATCTTACTTACAGGAATTCCTGTCCAGCGAGATACTACGTCGGCTATATCCTCAGCAGTTACCTCTTCCTTAATCATGGCACTATCTCCTTGTTGGTGCTTCAAGTCCTCTTGGATGTGGTTGATTTCATCTTCCAAGGCTTTCAACTTTCCATAGCGGATTTCGGCTACCTTACCATAATCACCTTCACGTTCAGCTTTGTCGGCTTCGAACTTCAGTTGTTCAATTTCCTGCTTATTCTGCTGGATTTTGTTTACCAATTCCTTTTCGCTTTGCCATTTTGCCTTATATGATTTCTCGTGTTCACGGAGTTCTTCTATCTCTTTGTTCAAGATAGTCAACTTGGCTTCGTCCTTTTCGCGTTTGATGGCTTCACGTTCGATTTCAAGTTGCTTCAATCGACGTTCAATTTCGTCCAGCTCTTCCGGTAAAGAATCACGTTCCATACGGAGCTTGGCGGCTGCTTCGTCCATGAGGTCGATGGCTTTGTCCGGTAAGAATCGTTCGGTAATGTAACGGTTGCTCAATTCTACCGCAGCAATGATAGCCTCGTCCTTGATGCGTACTTGGTGGTGGTTCTCGTAACGTTCCTTCAATCCGCGAAGGATAGAAATAGAGCTGGCTGTGTCCGGTTCATCTACCATGACGGTTTGGAAACGGCGCTCCAGTGCCTTGTCCTTTTCAAAATACTTTTGGTATTCGTCCAAGGTGGTTGCACCGATGCTTCGGAGCTCACCACGAGCCAAGGCCGGTTTCAAGATATTGGCAGCATCCATGGCACCTTCGCCCTTACCGGCACCCACCAATGTGTGAATTTCGTCGATAAACAGAATGATGTTTCCGTCCGACTTTGTAACTTCATTGATAACCGATTTCAAACGTTCTTCAAATTCACCTTTGTATTTGGCACCTGCTACGAGCGCACCCATATCAAGCGAGAAAAGCTGTTTGTTTTTCAAGTTCTCAGGCACATCACCACGTAGGATTCGTTGGGCAAGACCTTCTACAATGGCCGTCTTACCCGTACCTGGTTCACCGATCAGGATCGGATTGTTCTTGGTACGACGACTCAGAATCTGAAGTACCCGACGGATTTCTTCATCACGTCCGATAACCGGATCTAATTTGCCTGTACGAGCCGCTTCAATCAAGTTGATGGCATATTTGCTCAACGATTGATAAGTGTCTTCGCTCGATTGAGAAGTCACGTTCTGACCTTGGCGCAATTCGTTGATAGCGGTACGCAAGTCTTTATCGTTCATGCCGGCATCCTTCAAAATGGTGCTGGCTGTACTGTTGACATTCAGAATGGCTAAAAGCATAGCTTCCAATGAAACATACTCATCGCCCAATCCTTTGCTATATTCTACGGCTTTTTGAAGTACCTCATTAGCGCCTCGACTCAAATAGGGTTCTCCACCCGATACTTTCGGGAAGGAACTGATTTGACGATCGAGTACCATGGCTACTTGTTGGCCGTTCATTCCTAACTTCTGGAAGATGAAATTCGTTACATTTTCACCTACCTTCAAAACTCCAGCCAACAAATGTTCTGGTTCGATGGCTTGTTGGCCACGGTTCTGTACCAACTGAATGGCTTGTTGAACCGCTTCTTGTGATTTAATCGTAAAGTTGTTGAAATTCATATTTATCTCTCCTTTCTAATTAGTTTTCTGTTTTTATCCTTTTTCAATCTTCTACCTTAAATACTAATACCTGTTTGAAACACTTAATGACTACAAATAGTTTGCCAAGTAATAAAAGTAGACAAAACGGCAGTTTGTACCGGTAATAGGGTGACGAAACGGCAGAATTGATGACTTTTTTCATTGATTGTTGAATATTTTCCTTATCTTCGCACGCATAAAACGAATGAACTATGATTATTAATAACAACGAACTGAAATTTGCTGAAAAAGTCATCTTGATTGATGCTGCTTATATAGATAAGGTAACTACCGACTTGAGTCAACATTTTAGTCAGGTTATCGGTCGGGAACTTCCGAAAGCTGATTTGCCCATTTTCTTGGAGTGTGTGGCTATGGATGCTGCTATCCAACCGGGAGAACATGTTTTGCAAGTATTGCTTGTGTATGACAAGAATCATGCGAAATTGAATGCTTTCAATCCAAGTGATTTGAAGAAAGCACTGAACGATGTAGCTTTCAAGAGCCAGTTGGGAGAGTTTCAGTTGAATACTTTCGAACCTTCGGATATGGCCGATCGGGAAGCCTTCTTCTTGGAATCAGTAAAGTTGGTGGCCGATGCTAAGGAAGTAAAGCATTTGGTAGTGATCCCTTCCGAAACTGAATATGGTGATAAGTTACCGGAAATCTTTGAAAAGGTAGACGGTAAGGAATCCATTCATGTATTGGGTATGAATCCACCGGCACCTTCCAAGCATTTCCAATGGGAGATGTTGGGCTATGCAGTTTTGCAAGCCTTGGGTATTCGTTCGGATGAGATTTAAATGTAATTCTTCAGGATGTCCCATACCGCAAGAATGTGGCATACCGAACCTCCTAAAACAAAGAAATGAAAGACGGAGTGCATATAGGGGCGCTTGTTGAAAGAATAGAACAGCGCTCCTGTAATATAACATGCGCCTTCGGCGATAATCCAACCAACGGCATGAGCACTCACGGCATTTATCAAAGGCTTGAAAGCAACCAAAACCACCAGTCCCATTAAAACATAACAAATGGTTTCCAAATGGTTGTGTTCCTTTAGCTTTCGGAAGCTCATGATGGTACCAACAATGGCGCATAACCAAACGAAACAGAAGAGTGTCCAACCCCAATATCCTTGTTCACGCAAGGCTACTAAGGTAATGGGAGAGTAGCTACCCGCAATGTGCCAATAGATGGCGGCATGGTCCCACTTACGCAGTCTTTCTTTCCATTTACTGAAAGGAGAGCATGCGTGGTAGACCGTAGAAGCGATGTATGAACCCAACATGCCAAACATATATAGCCATACGCCCCATTGCATCCACAAGTTTTCGTGTCGATAGCAATATATAAGCAATAGGGTACCTACTACAATTCCCAACAATATCCCTCCGGCATGAGAGATATAGTTCGTACGTTCTTCTCCTTTTGTATAGTGAATGGCCATCATATTCTTGTCTCTGTTTTTTTGTTTGTGCAAAGGTAAGGAAAAAAACAGAATGTCATTCAGAGCAAAGCGAAGAATCTCGGTAACATTTACTTTATGCTACCGAGATCCTTCCTCCCTTTAGTTGTCTGGATGACATTTTATTTATTCTTCTACGACTTCAAAATCTTCCTTAGTAACACCGCAGAGAGGGCATGACCAATCGTCTGGAATCGCTTCGAATGGAGTACCTGGAGCGATACCGCTATCTGGGTCACCTACTGCTGGGTCATAAATCCAATTGCAAACTGTGCATACATACTTTTTCATAATTCAATCTATTTAGTGGTTATTATTATCTTTCCTTTTTCTCTGATGCAAAGATAAAAAGGATTTGATTTTGCTCCAACAGATAAAATCTATGCAAAGATAAATAAAAATAATATGTATCTTTGCATCCATTAATAAAAACGTTTTTTATCATGATGGATTTCTTGAAAACAAATAGTAAAACGATCTACGTTGGCATTTTGTTGATACTTGCCATTTGTTTGTTGTTGGGTTATGTACCCGGTTGTGAAGGTGTATCATTGTGGGTAACTCCTCCTGTAGCCTTATTTTTAGGATTGGCATTTGCCTTGTTGTGTGGACAAGCTTATCCTAAATTCAATAAAAAGGTTTCTAAGAACTTGTTGCAATATTCGGTCGTGGGATTGGGGTTCGGTATGAATCTGCATGCTTCTTTGGCATCGGGTAAAGAAGGGATGTTGTTTACAATCATTTCGGTGATTGGTACCATGCTGGTCGGTATGTTTATTGGTCGGAAGCTATTAAAGGTAAATCGCGATACTTCTTATTTGATCAGTTCGGGTACAGCTATTTGTGGCGGAAGTGCCATTGCGGCTGTTGGTCCGGTCATTAAAGCAAAGGATAGCGATATGTCGGTGGCATTGGCGACTATTTTTGTATTGAATGCCATTGCCCTCTTTATCTTTCCGGTGCTGGGTGGATGGTTGGGACTGACTCAGCAAGAGTTTGGTACTTGGGCTGCCATTGCGATTCATGATACTAGTTCCGTTGTAGGTGCCGGTGCTGCTTATGGAGAAGAAGCGCTTCAAGTGGCAACCACCATTAAGCTCACTCGTGCCTTGTGGATTATTCCATTAGCGCTTGCTACTTCGATTATCTTTAAGAATGGGGGTAAGAAAATCAGTATACCTTGGTTCATCCTTTGGTTTATTGTGGCCATTTTATTGAATACATACGTACTCGACACTGTTCCTGAAGTGGGCAAAGCCATTGCAGGTTTGGCACGAAAAGGCCTGATCATTACTATGTTCTTTATCGGTGCGTCTCTTTCGACTGATGTACTGAAAGCGGTAGGAGTGAAACCGTTGATTCAAGGTGTGTTGCTTTGGTTGGTTATCAGTATCGGCTCATTGGCCTATATTCTATGGTAATCAATTGAACTTTCAGAAAAGCATTTCGTTTATAATAAGGTAAGTTAGTTTTTATGGTAAAAGATCATATATTGGGAACCATTGGTTCTACACCGATGGTTCGTATCAATCGTTTGTGTCCGAATCCTAAAGTAAATATTTTTGCAAAATTGGAAGGGTTCAATCCGACCGGAAGTATCAAAGACCGCATCGCACTCCGTATGGTAGAGAGTGCCGAACAGGAAGGACGACTTCGTAAAGGCCATACCATTATCGAACCCACCTCCGGGAATACGGGTATTGGATTGGCCATTGCCGGTATTGTGAAAGGCTATCCTGTGGAAATTGTGATGAGTTCTGCCGTTTCGATTGAACGCCGGAAGATTATCCGTTCGTATGGAGCGAAGGTCATCTTGACTCCAGCTGAAGAAGGGACGGACGGAGCCATCCGATTGGCAAGAAAAATGGTGGCAGAGCATCCGGACAAGTATTTTATGCCCGACCAATTTGCCAATGCTGCGAATTATTTGGCACATTACGAAAAGACTGCCATTGAGATTTGGCAACAGACTGACGGACAAATCGATTATTTGGTATGTGCCGTAGGTACATCAGGAACCCTCATGGGCCTTTCGCGTTTCTTGCGCACCATGAAGCCGGACATTAAGGTGGTATGTGCCCATCCCATCAAGGGGCACTATATTCAAGGCTTGAAAAATATGGAAGAAGCCATTGTTCCAGAAATTTATAATCCTTCTTTGATAGATGTCCAGGAAATGATTGAGAGTGAAGAAGCGATAGAAATGGCTCGGCAGATCATAGCGAAAGAAGGTATCTTTGCGGGGATGAGTAGTGGAGCGGCCATGATTGCTGCTTTGCGTACTGCCGAAAAAATCGAGAAAGGAAACATTGTTGTAGTCTTCCCTGACCGTGCAGAAAAATACTTGAGCACCACTATGTTTGAACCTTTTGCAGATTGACAAAAAAGGAAGGATGCCATTAGGCATCCTTCGTCTTTATTCGTGTAATGAATTATTTCTTGGCTGCATCTGCCGCTTTCAACATTTCCTTCACTGCT
>SUXY01000001.1 GCA_015060705.1 Bacteroides sp.
GACACTTTAGATTCAGCATCTTCAACTTTAATCAACAAATTCGAGTAATTTGTAAAGTCATAAGTTCCCAGAGAACTTAGCATATAATTCTACAAAATGAATCCATCGAAGCATCTGATCCCCTCTAATTTACTTTCTTCTAAAACATGTGCATAAATAAGTGTTTCGGATATGTCTGAATGGCCGAGGATTTCCTTCAGTGCAGCGATATCCTTAGTCTTGCGAAGATAAAGCGTGGCAAAGGTATGTCTACCAACTTTATGAGTAAGGGCTTTATCGATGCCGGCTATAGCTGCAATCTCCTTGAGGTAGCGGTTCATAGTTTGGTCAGGCAGTAGCTTTTCGAAAACTGGGCCTTTCTTCCGGGTACCGACGATATTCGTCATCAGCATCTGGAGGGGGTGGGAGATAGGCACGACAATCGGTTCCGGCTTCGAGTTGCGGAGTTTGATGCGATAGTAGGTAAAGGTGGTAGGGCTGAACTGCTCCAGCTTGAGATGCTTGGCATCGCCGATGTGCAGACTGCTGAAGCACAGGAATAGGAAGAATTCTAAAGTCCGGTGCAGCGGGTATTCCAGTTCTCCGGATTTATATAGATCTATCAGAAGGTTTAGTTCTTCTTCGACCAAATATACACAATTGGTTTTCACCTTCCGGATTTTCCAATCATCGAAGGGGTTCTCGTCGATGTAACCATCTTTATAGGCCAGACGGATGTACTTTTTCAGAATGGCCATGTTCTTGTAAGCCGTATTGTCATTGTTCTCGCATTCCTTCTTGAGGTGCGAGAAATAGAGATCCAGGAACTGTCCGTCGATATCATCGAAATGGAGCAGGGGAGAATATTGACGTAGCTTGCTGATAGCACTCAAGTGTGTTTGGTATGTACCCAGTTCCATACGTAGTTTCCTTTGTTTTGCGGTAATATAATCGAAGAAGGTGTCGTAATCGTCTGGACGATGATAGGCACGGAGAAAGGCATCACGGGTGAGCCGTTTATCCTTCAGACGGTATTTCACAAAGACATTGTTAATTCGTGCCAGGATATTGTCGATAATAAGATTCTTGTCATTAGCCATCTTGTCAGAGCTGGAAACGCGTTTCTTCTTGTCGTTCCAGTTCTTTTCGTCAACTGTAACCTTGGTGGAGAAGTTCACCTTCTGACGTTGAACGTAGAAAGAAACCCAAATAAAGCCTGTGGTACTCTCTTTTTGGTGTTTCCGGAAGTATGTCTTTATCGTAATCATGGTTGGTCAAATTTCGGGTTAAAAATGAATCAAATACGCCCGATTTAGCCTGCGGTCTACACTTTGCACAACTTTCACTCATCTCGGGAGGGTGGGTAGGTAGATGCAAAGGGTATAAAACACAAATAGCGGCGTTAGATTTCTCTAACACCGCTATATAGCTAATTTTCAGTATTTTAATTACTGCGGAAGCTGGGGGATTCGAACCCCCGGTACGGTTGCCCGTACGTCAGTTTAGCAAACTGGTGGTTTCAGCCACTCACCCAAACTTCCTTCCTTTGAGGTTCCTGGCGGATTCGAACCGCCGTACACGGTTTTGCAGACCGCTGACTAAGCCACTCATCCAAGGAACCAAGATCGCTTGCTATCGTTGTTTCTCGATTGCGGTTGCAAAGGTACAACTTTTTTTTGATTCTGCAAGCATTTACAAGAAAAATTTCGATGAAATCGCTATTTTTTTTCATCCGAGCATGATCTACAAGCTGTATGACAACCACAAGAACAACCTTCACAAGGGTTATCCTTTCGTCTTATCCGCTTGATGCAGAGGATAGTGCGTCGAATAACCCACGTGATGCAGATCAACATGACTATACCGACAATTATTTCTTGCTCATTCATGCTCTCGAAACATTTTTCTTTCATAAATGGTTCAAATTACAGCAACCTACCCAATTGATTGACTACAAAGGCTACTATCCAAGCCAATGCTGTCGTATAAAATGCTGCAAACAAAGCCCATTTCCAACTACCAGATTCTTGCTTTATAGCAACCAACGTTGCTACACAAGGGAAATAGATTAAAACGAATAGCATATAGCCCAAGGCTACCATCGGGGTAATTGGTATTCGATCCGACAGATTTACACTTTCAATGTCTTCTTCATTCGTATAAAGAACACCAAGCGTACTTACCACCAATTCCTTGGCACCTACACCAGACAACAAACCGACACCCAATTTCCAATCGAAGCCCAATGGTTCAATGACCGGTTCAATTGCTTTCCCAATCTGACCAATGTAGGAATGTTCCTGTTGTTGAGCCACCGTTTCATAACTTTCGTGATTTGGATAATACCCCAAGAACCAAATAATAATGGAAGCAATCATAATAATACCACCCATCTTCTTCAAGTATTGTGCACCCTTTTCCCAAGTATGACGGAAGATAGCCTTTGCGGTCGGAATACGATAGGGAGGTAGTTCCATGACAAAAGGTATATCGTCTCCTTTTACCAAAAAACGACTAAACAAACGAGCCATCAATACAGCCAACAAAATACCCATTGCATAGATACATAACAATATCAAGCTTCCTGTATTAGGAAAGAAAGCACCAATCAGTACCAAATAAATGGGTAATCTAGCACTACATGACATCAATGGATTGACAAGCATAGTAATCAAACGACATTTTTTGTCTTCAATCATTCGAGAAGCCATAATAGCCGGTACATTACATCCAAAACCCATAATGAGTGGAATAAACGATTTACCATGCAATCCCATCCGGTGCATGATTTTATCCATAATGAAAGCAGCTCTAGCCATATAACCGGAGTCTTCCAATAATGAAATGAAAAAGTACAGAATCAAAATATTGGGCAAGAAAACAATGACACCTCCAACACCTCCGATGATACCGTCAATCATCAAATCTTTCAACGGACCATCCGGCATGAATGTACTCACAATATTCCCCAATTGTTCTACCAACCATTCAATCCCCATCATCGGGTATTCTCCCAATACAAATGTTCCTTCGAACATGATATAAAGGAATAAGAAGAAGATAGGATACCCCCAAATACGATGCGTAACAATGCTATCGATAACACGGGTAGTCTGTTCACGTTCCACTTCATTTTCTTTGAACGTTTCTTTTAATGCCCCACTGATAAAGCCATACTTAGCATCGGTAATCGCTTGTTCGCTATCTTCGCTCATCGCTTTCTCTATACTGACAGCTTCCTTATCCCGTATTTCCAGAATCTTTTCTCCATTTGGCAGTTGACGGACAATCTGTTCGATGTCCTTATCATTTTCCAATAACTTAATGGACAAGAAACGGGTAGAATATTTATAGCGAATGTTTTCGTTCTTAGCAATTTCCTTCTTGATTTCTTCAATGCTCTTTTCCAATATAGAACCATGATTGACATGAATATGACGGAAAAAGCCATGATCACTTCCATAATGATCTTCCGGTTCCACATCTTTATGCCAAGCTTCCATATCGTCCATGACTTCATTACGAACTTGCTTACGGACTCCTTTTGTCACATAATCACTACCTTCGTAACTTTCAATAATGACATGGAACAACTTTTCTATTCCCACTCCGGTACGACCAATGGTTGGAACAATAGGTACCCCAATCAGTTCACTCAACTTTTCGTAATCCAATTTGTTTCCACTTGCTTCCAATTCATCGTACATGTTCAATGCCATGACCATCATCACGTTCATATCAATCAGTTGAGTGGTCAAGTATAGGTTACGCTCCAAATTCGATGCATCCACCACATTGATAATCACATCCGGAGTTTCCTCGATGATATGTTTACGCACATAGATTTCTTCCGGTGAATAAGCCGATAGGGAATAAGTACCCGGCAAGTCAACCACACGGAAATGATAACCTTGAAAATCAAAGAAACCTTCCTTGGCATCGACTGTTACCCCGCTATAGTTACCCACATGTTCATGGGCGCCAGAAGCGATATTGAACAAAGAAGTCTTGCCGCAATTGGGATTACCTACCAAGGCCACATTAATGGTACGACGTTTACCTTTCGCTATTTCAAGCAATTTGTCATCCGTCAATTTGATATCTTCACGTAAGGAGCCATGATAGGGATTTTGCATCAGTTTGGCTTCCTCTTCACTGATTACTTCCACCATATCAGCCTCCTGATGACGAAGGGATATTTCATATCCCATAATCTTATATTTGACAGGATCTCTCAAAGGCGCATTCAATAGAACTTCGACAGTCTTTCCCTTAATAAACCCCATCTCAACGATGCGTTTACGAAAGCCGCCGTGCCCCAAGACCTTGACAATTACGCCCTTTTCACCTGTTTTAAGTTCTGATAATCGCATACTACAACTTTTAGTCATGCAAAGATAATGGATTGAGCGAAGGTATGCAACTATTTAGATGAGTTTTAAATAAACACATTCAATCATTCTTTAAAAAAGAAGCACTATATTTGCATCATGTTAAAACATCGCGTACAGAAGTTCATCGAAGAAAAGAACTTGTTTACCCTCAAAGACAAGATCTTGGTAGCCCTTAGTGGCGGAGCAGATTCCGTTGCTTTGCTTCGTATCTTGCTTTCACTTGGATACTCATGCGAATGTGCACACTGCAATTTCCATTTGCGAGCAGAGGAATCAGATAGAGATGAACTCTTCGTTCGTACCCTTTGTGAAAAGCATTCCATCCCACTTCATGTCATTCATTTCGATACGGAAACCTATGCAAAAGAACATCACCTGTCCATTGAAATGGCCGCCCGTTCTCTTCGATACGAATGGTTTGAAAAGTTGAGAAAAGATAGAGAAGCAGTCGTCATTGCGGTGGCTCATCATCGGGATGACAGTGTGGAAACTTTTTTGTTGAACTTGATTCGAGGTACCGGTATTGACGGCTTAAAAGGTATTCCACATACAAATGGATATGTTGTTCGACCTTTGCTTCAAGCTAGTCGTGATAGTATCCTTGCATATTTACAAGACATCGGTCAAGATTATGTGACGGACAGTACGAACCTACAAGATGAATACATGCGGAACAAAATTCGCTTGAATGTGCTTCCATTGATGAAAGAACTGAATCCTTCGATATTGGAAACCATCCAGGAAACCAGTTTCCGATTGACCGAAGTGGCCGCTATCTACCATCAAAACAGAGATGAAGCAATAAAGCAGAAAGTATCGGTTTTATCCGAAAAGTCAATGCGTATTTCGATTCAAGATGTATGGAACGATTCAGCTCCCGTATCCTTGTTGCATGAAGTGCTTTTTCCTTTGGGATTCAATTCCAGTCAGATAAAAGACATTAACCGATGTTTGTCTGTGCCACAATCGGGGAAACGTTTTTTGGCAAAAGAATGGGAGGTTATTAGAGACCGCGATGAATTATTGATTCAAAAGATTGAATCGGAAGACGATATTCCTGAACTTCTGGTGGAAGAATTGGAGATGACATCTTCTTTCGAAATACCCAAGCATAAAGAAATCGCTTGCTTGGATGCGGATAAAGTATCATCACCGCTAACCATCCGAAAATGGCAGGTAGGAGATAAGTTTGTTCCTTTCGGCATGACCGGCAAAAAGAAAGTAAGCGACTATTTGACGGACAAGAAGTTTTCTCTCTTGCAGAAAGAAAAGCAATGGGTGGTTTGTTGCGGAGAAGAGATTGTTTGGTTAGTCAATGAACGGACTGACAACCGATTCCGTATTACGGACAAGACGAAACGAATCATCAAGATTCAAATAAAAAAGGACGGAATTTAATTCCGCCCTTTCCTTATACTTATTTGCAATACTTTTCAATCAGTTGGTCAACCACTTCATCACCGAGTTCTTTCGCCTTGGCAAAGTTGGCACAAGCTTCTTTATTGTTTTTCTGCAAAGCTTGACAATAACCCAACATTCGATAAGCAGCCGCATACTTGTCATTCATGGTAAGCGCCTTCTTAAACACTTCAACCGCTTCGTCCAATTGGTTGACACGTAAATGTACGGAACCCTTTTCAACCCAGAAATCCACATCTTCCGGTGCCATTTCTACGGCTTTATTGATATCGTTCAATGCTTGTTGATACATACGGCATTGCATTTCCGCCTGTTCACGTTGGAAATAGAACAACGCTGTCACATCTCCTGATACGGCATCGAAGAATGTGTTGTAATCCAACACAGCTTCCCTATATTTACCAGCTTGTGCACGGAGTTCTGCACGTTCATAGAAATAAGGAGCCGCTTCGCCAAAATAAGGTTTTGACAATTGTTCGATAGCCTTATCCATCAAAGCCAATACTTCATTAATGTCTGAACCTTCGGTCAATTGCTTGGCCTTTGCAGCAGAATAATAGCTGGCAGCAGATGCCATGGTAGATTGATTGAACTTTTCATAACTAGCATATGCATCGGCATACTTGCCTTGTGCAAAAAGGATATCACCTTCCAACTGTACATGGAGAGGTTGTTCATTGGTTTGAATAGCGGTACGAATCAATTCCAACGCCTTGTCCATTGTCCATTCCTGATAAGGTTCCTTATCATTCAAAGAAAGTACATATCCATAAATGCTCTTGGCTACTTGATAGTATGCATCCTCCTTGACTGAAGCCACATCCAATGCTTTCTTTAAGTCAGCATCTGCCTGTGCGTACTGAGCGGCATCTTCACTACCCATGTAATAATTGGCACGACGGACATAACCTTCCATACTATTCGGATATTGAGCCAAAAACTCGTTCAATATATTCAGATAGCTGTCTTTATCCAATTGTTCTGCTGACATGTAAAGATATACCAATGCTTGGTCTTCTGTATCAGGTAATGCTTTCTTGATACCGATATTGTTCAAAGCACCATCATTCATAGACAAAGCGGAAATATTCAACGAAGCACCGTAGCTAGCACCCAATGCATAACTTTCCATACTGTCATCCGATGCATTCTTCTGAATCATACCCAACACTTGACCATTGATGTTCATGATTGGACAACTGATGGTCTTTTCACCAGTCTTCATTTCCAGTGTATAATAAAATGATTGGTTACCGATACTGTCAACAGCAGTCACTTTTCCTGTCTGCAAAGCTGTAGCTTTCTGAGTAGAATAGGGAAGCAAATAAACAGTTTCACCCACCTTGGCCGGTTGAGGAGCAAGGGTCAATGTCATCTGCTTCTTTTCAATGGCTGTATTGAACTTCACCACATCATACATCGAATTGGCTCCCAAGATACGGTTTACCTCCACTTGTTTACCATCTGCATTGATGATTACCGCACGTTCAGCTCCTTCAAACAATGAATAATCCGACAATGCAGTACCTTGTGCATCAATATAAAAACCATTACCGGTTCCCTTGATCTTGTTTTCCTTATCGTATGTAACGATCGAGAAAACAGCCTTCTTCGCTTTTTCAGCCCACTTGGGTGCTTGTGCCGATGCCAATTGGGCAATCAAGCAACAAGTAATAATCCACAATGTTTTCTTCATATTCTTTTCAATTATTCTTCCGTAGCAAATCCACGTTGTTTTACAGCTTCGTAAATCAACACACCGGCAGCTACAGATACATTCAAAGATTCAATTTTACCAATCATCGGAATCTTGATCCATTCATCGCAAAGAGCGAGGTGTTCATAAGATACACCCTTGTCTTCGGCACCCATAATGATACAGGTAGGATCCATATAATTGGCTTTGCTATAATCATAATCTCCCTTTTCAGTAGCAGCTACAATCTTGAAACCGCTATCCTTCAAGAACTTGATTGTTTGAGTCAGGCTTTGTTCACGACATACCGGAAGTGTATGCAATGCTCCGGCAGAAGTCTTGATTGCATCGGCATTGACGGTTACACTGTTCTTGGCCGGAATGATGATACCGTCTACACCGGCACACTCACAAGTACGTGCAATCGCACCAAAGTTGCGTACATCGGTAATTCCGTCCAACATAATCAGCAACGGATTCTTTCCTTCTTCAAACAAGAATGGTACCAAGTCTTCCGTCTTCTGATAAGTAATGGAAGAAATATAGGCAACTACCCCTTGATGATTCTTACGGGTAATGCGGTTGATGCGTTCAACCGGCACACGCTGAACCGGAATCAATGTACCCTTCAATACGGCAAAAAGCTCTTTCGAAAGGTCACTCTGAATATCGCGCTTGATCAAAATCTTGTCGATTTCCTTTCCGGCTTGAATAGCTTCGATGACGGCACGTACACCGAATATCATTTCACTCTTTTCTGTCATCATATCGATTCGTTATTTAATAATGCCTTTGCGTTGTTCAGTGCTGCTTCAGTCAACGTTGCACCGCTCAACATGTTGGCTATTTCATGTATTCTTTCTTCTTGATTCAATTGTCGGATGTGGCTATTGGTACCAACTTCCGTATCTTCCTTATATACTTTATAATGCGTCTTACCCTTGGAAGCAATTTGCGGCAAATGGGTAATACTGATGACCTGTCGGTCGGCTTGTCCCATTTCTTGCATAATCAATGCCATTTTCTCTGCAATGGAACCGGATACACCTGTATCGATTTCATCGAAGATAATGGTCGGCAATTTCACCGCACCGGCAATCATGGCTTTCAATGAAAGCATTACGCGAGCGATTTCACCTCCCGATGCTATGGAAGCCACTTGCTGCAATTGTCCGTTTTTATTAGCAGAGAAAAGGAAAATAACTTTATCCATTCCCTTGGCATCCGGCTCTTTCTTAGTCTGCATTTCTATGGCAAAACGGACATTCGGCATACCTAGCGGCACCAAATATGCCTGCATCTGTTGTTCGATTTCTTTACCCGCTTTTGTGCGAAGTTTTGTCAAGACCGATGCTTGCTTTACCACCTTATTATAATTGACCTCCTTTTGTTGGGTCAATTCCTGAATCCGATCATCCGATGAAGTAATAGCGTCCAGTTGCGTACGATAATTCTCTGTAATGTCTAAAAGTTCCTGAATGGAAGAAACACGGTGTTTCTGTTGCAAGGAATAAATCAGGTTCAATCGCTCGTTCACATAATCCAATCGGGTAGGGTTGAACTCCACTTCCTCGGCCGCATTCATGATTTCATGCGACAAATCTTTCAGTTCGATATAACAACTGTCCAATCGATTGATCCATTCCTGTGCAGGAGCGAACACTTTACTGATTCCCTGCAACGTCTGCATACAATCCTTGGTAGCTGAAAGCAATGTCATTTCATCCGATGCCATGAGTTGGTCTACCTTATATAGACTCGACTTGATATCTTCTGCATGGCTCAACGTTTCCGCTTCCTGTTCCAACTCTTCCTGTTCATCCGCTTGAAGATGTGCTTCTTCCAATTGTTCTACCTGAAAACGGATGTAGTCTTCATCCTGTCGGTTCTTTTCTGCCAATTCCTGAAGATCAGCCAATTCACGGGACACTTTCTTATAGTCGGCATACAATTCCTTGTAAGTCTGCAGTTCCACCTCGTCATGTGCCAATATGTCGAGAACGCTCAATTGGAAATCTTCATGATTCAGCAACAGATTCTGATGTTGGCTATGTACATCAATCAACTTTTCGCCCAATTCCTTCATCTGAACCAATGAAGCAGGAGTGTCGTTGATAAATGCCCTGCTTTTGCCCGATGCATAAAGTTCTCTTCGAAGAATACATTCTCCATTTTCGTATTCCAAATCATGTTCTTCGAAGAATGATTCCAGTGCATAGGAGGATATATTGAACCGGGCTTCCACAATGCATTTGCTAGCTCCGTTTTTGATCGCCTTGATATCTGCACGTTGACCGACCAACAATCCGATGGCTCCCAGGATAATGGACTTACCTGCACCCGTTTCACCGGTGATGACCGAAAAACCGGAATGAAAGTCGATATCCAACGATTCTATCAACGCATAGTTTTGTATATGAATGGACTGTAACATAGCCGTTATTTCTTCATGCTTACTACCAATCGGTCAATGATGTCCTTGGCCACTTCTGCCTTGTTTTTCAAAGGGTAGGGGGTTGCACCGTCCCGATCGATAATGGTAATCTTGTTGGTATCCACCCGGAAGCCTGCACCTTGGTCGTTCAACGAATTCAATACAATGAAATCAAAATTCTTTCGTTGGAGCTTGGACTGTGCATTAGCTGCTTCGTCGTTGGTTTCAAGTGCAAAGCCTACCAATGTCTGACCTTCCTTTTTCGATGCTCCCAAAGAAGCGGCAATGTCTTGTGTCGGTTTCAACTGAAGAACCAAGTCATCCTTTTCACGCTTGATTTTATGGTCAGCTGCATGATCCGGAGTAAAATCGGCTACCGCTGCACAAAGAATACCTGCATCCGCATCCACATAGGCTTCCTTGGCTGCTTCATACATTTCCTGCGCACTTTCCACATCGATACGACAGATGTTCGGATGATGTGCCTGTAAAGTCACCGGACCGCTTACCAATGTCACTTTTGCTCCTCTGGATGCACATTCTTCGGCCAAGGCATAACCCATTTTACCCGAAGAATAGTTGCCGATGAAACGTACCGGATCGATCTTTTCATAAGTCGGGCCAGCGGTAATGACTACCTTCTTGTCCTTCAAGTCCTGTTGTTGTGCAAAGAAAGCTTCGAGCACTTCCACAATCTTTTCCGGTTCTTCCATGCGTCCTTTACCCACCAAATGACTGGCCAATTCCCCTTCTCCCGGTTCGATGATGTAATTTCCATACGAGCGGAGAATATCCAAATTCTTTTGGGTAGACGGATGAGCAAACATATCCAAGTCCATGGCAGGTGCCACAAATACCGGCGCTTTCATAGAGAGATAAGTAGTGATGAGCATGTTGTCAGCTACCCCATGCGCCATTTTTCCAATGGTACTGGCTGTTGCCGGTGCAATGACCATGGCATCTGCCCAAAGGCCCAAGTCGACGTGACTGTGCCAAGTACCGTCCCGTTGCGAGAAAAATTCGCTGATAACCGGTTTGCTAGTCAACGCTGAAAGAGTAATGGGAGTAATGAACTCCTTACCGGCCGGTGTAATCACCACCTGTACTTCGGCGCCTTTTTTAATAAGTCCTCTTATGAGTATAGCCGCTTTGTAGGCGGCTATGCTTCCAGTAATACCTAATACTATCTTTTTTCCTTTCATGTTCATTTCATTAATCCCGTCTCTCGTAATCTGATTTTTGTCAAAACATTCTTGGTATTCAAGGTAAAATCTCCTTGCATGATCCAACCATAATAACCGATATCCTTCTTCAAGACTTCAGCCACCGAAATTCCCTTGTACTTGCCGAAGTTGAATACTTCTACACCTTGTTCGTTATAAACGATACGACCGGCAAAGTCGACATTCTTATTGAAGCTGGAATAATCGGACAAGAATGCAATGTCGTTTTCCAATACTTCCGGATAGCGGTCCAATTGTGCTTTCAGCACTTCGTAAGTGGCACGAGTGTCGGCTTCAGCCGTATGGGCATCTTCCAAGTTCTTACCACAATAGAATTTGTAGGCAGCCGAGAGGGTACGTTGTTCCAGTTTATGATAAATTACCTGAACATCCACAAACTTTCTCTTCATCAAGTCCACATCCACACCTGCACGCAGGAACTCTTCCGCCAATACCGGAATATCGAAACGGTTGGAATTAAATCCAGCCAAGTCACATCCTTCGATGTCTGCAGCAATCTTCTTGGCCACATCCTTGAAAGTAGGACAGTCCACCACATCCTCATCGTAAATGCCATGAATGGCCGAAGATGCTTCTGGAATATGCATACCCGGATTAATGCGAAGAGTCTTACTCTCTTCATTTCCATTCGGATAGACCTTCAAATAGCAGATTTCTACGATTCTATCTGCATTGATATTGGTACCCGTTGTTTCCAAATCGAAGAAAACCAACGGGTTCTTTAAATTCAGTTTCATGGTTATCCAACGATTAATCGTTCAACATCATCGGCATCAACAACATCAACAAATCTTCTTCTTCGTTTTGTTCTACCGGAACGATGACACCTGCACGTGAAGGGTCTGCCAATTCCAATACCACATCCTGCGATGCAATGTTGTTCAAGATATCAATCAAGAAAGTCGACTTGAAACCGATGCTCATCGGATTGCCTTCGTATTGGCACATCAAAGTTTCTTCTGCCGAAGTAGAGAAGTCGATGTCCTGACCTGAAATCTGAATGGTATTCATGTCCAGATGAAGTTTGATCAAGCTGCTAGCGGCTGAAGAAAATACCGAAACACGCTTCAAGGCGCTCATGAAAGCAGCACGGTCAATGGTTGCCTTGTGCGGATTGTTCTGCGGGATAACCGAATTGTAGTTCGGATAACGGCCCTCAATCAAGCGGCAAGTCATGTTGTAATTTTCCATTGTAAATACCGCATTGCGGTCGTCGAAACCGATCTGTACATCAGCCATTTCCTTAGGAAGAAGGTTCTTCAGCAAAGTAGCCGGCTTCTTCGGAAGTATAAACGCAGCCTTTTCATTGCCACGAGCCTTGTATGTCTTGTTGCGAACCAACTTATGGCCATCTGATGCCACGAAAGTAATGTCTTCGGTAGTAATGTCGAAATAGATACCGTTCATCACCGGACGAAGTTCATCATCAGCAGTAGCAAAAAGGGAACGGTTGATACCATTCATCAATACCGGAGCACCCAAAATTACATGCACCGCATTACCACCCAAGTTGGCTGCCTGCGGATATTCATCCGCATTCTGACCCATGAGGCTATACTTACCGTTCTGATACTTCACTATGATTTCCAAGTTGTCGTTCACTTCGAAAGTCAACGGCTGTTCAGGAATTTCCTTCAATGCATCCAGAATGGTTTTGCTGTTTACGGCAAAACGACCATTACTATCCGATTCTGTGGTTTCGATAGAAGTTGCCAAAGTTGTTTCGCTATCCGAAGCGGTGATAGACAATGTTCCATCGACCAATTCCAACAAGAAACAATCCAGGATAGGCAATGAATTCTTTGAGTTGATTACGCGGCTAATCGCCTGCAAATGACTGAAAAGTCCTGTACTTGAGACAATGAATTTCATAGGTAGTATAGTATTTTATTTATATTCAATTTGTTATTAAAATTAATCTGCCAAAGATACTAAAAACTTTGCATACCATTCATAAAAAATAAGCTAAAAATTAGCAACATTCAAACAAAAAGCGTACTTTCGCAACAAATTTAAATGAAATAAACAATGGAATTATCAGGTAAAGTAATTGCCGTACTCGAGCCAAGAGGCGGCGTATCAAAAACTGGCAACGCTTGGAAAGTACAGGAATACGTAATCGAGACTCACGACCAATACCCTCGAAAGATGTGTTTCGACGTATTCGGTGAAGACAAGATCAATCAGTTCAACATTCAGGTTGGTGAAGAGCTGACCGTTCATTTCGATATTGATGCCCGTGAATGGCAAGGCCGTTGGTTCAACAGTATCCGTGCATGGAAAGTGGAACGCGCTGCTGCTCAACCGGCTCCTGCGGGTTCAGATGTACCTTTCCCGCCGATGAGTGCTGCTCCGGTAGACTTCTCGGCTGGTGACGAAAAGGACGATTTACCTTTCTGATTCAAGCAAATAAAAAAGAGGTTTCGAATGGAAACCTCTTTTTTTATGTCTTACGAATTCATGCTCATCAGGAATTCTTCGTTGTTTCGGGTATTGTCCATCTGACCCTTCAAGAAAGTCATCGCTTCTATCGGATTCATATCCGAGAGATACTTGCGGAGCACCCACATGCGGTTCAGTGTCTGTTCATCCATCAAGAGATCATCACGACGTGTACTTGAAGCGATCAAGTTGACAGCCGGGAAGATACGCTTGTTGCTCAAGTTGCGGTCGAGCTGCAATTCCATGTTACCTGTACCCTTGAATTCTTCGAAAATCACTTCATCCATCTTCGAACCGGTATCAATCAAGGCAGTTGCAATGATAGTCAACGAACCACCCCCTTCAATGTTACGGGCAGCACCGAAGAAACGCTTAGGCTTGTGGAGTGCATTGGCATCCACACCACCCGAAAGTACCTTACCCGATGCCGGAGATACGGTGTTGTATGCACGAGCCAAACGAGTGATTGAATCCAAGAAGATTACCACATCGTGACCACATTCCACCATACGCTTTGCCTTTTCCAATACAATACCTGCAATCTTCACGTGGCGTTCTGCCGGTTCGTCAAAAGTAGAAGCAATCACTTCCGCCTTGACACTACGGGCCATGTCGGTCACTTCTTCCGGACGTTCGTCAATCAGCAACATGATCATATATGCTTCCGGATGATTGGCTGCAATGGCATTCGCAATATCCTTCATCAAAATGGTCTTACCGGTCTTTGGCTGTGCCACAATCAACGCACGCTGTCCCTTACCGATCGGAGAGAAGAGATCCACTACACGAGCCGACGGATTGTCCTTGCCGTCACCCTTGCACAACTGGAACTTTTCATCCGGGAAGAGCGGAGTCAAATGATCGAAAGGTACACGGTCGCGTACCAACACCGGATCCAAGCCGTTGATTTTGGTCACTCGCACCAATGGGAAAAACTTTTCACCTTCCTTCGGCGGACGGATCGGACCTTCTACCACATCCCCAGTCTTCAAGCCGAAGAGCTTGATTTGCGACTGCGATACATAGATATCATCCGGTGATGAAAGATAGTTGTAATCCGACGAACGCAAGAAACCATAACCATCCTGCATGATTTCAAGTACACCTACACCGCTCAAGATACCGTCAAAATCGTATTGCTTTTCCTGAGGACGGCGTTGTTCTTGTTGAGCAGCAGGATTAGACTGCTGGGCTGGTTGGTTGTTTTGGTTTTGATTGTTCTGGTTATTGTACTTTGGATTGCGGTTCTGTAATCGAGGAGGGTTGGCTTCACCCTTGGTTGCTTCAAACTTACCAAGCAATTCGCTTGGCAATTCCACCTTTTCAGAAGGCAAGTCTTCGATGGCAATAAAATCATCTGCAGCAATAGGTGCCGGTGCATCTTCCTGTTTCGGTTCTTCCTTAACTTCAGCCTTTGCATCTGCCGGTTGTTCGGCAACTTGTTCAGCTGTTTTTTCTGTTTTCGGTTTGCGACCGCGTTTCTTTGGAGCCGGCTTGGTTTCAGCAACTGCCTCTTTCGGCGCTTCCGTTTCTGGAGCAGGTGCAGCCTTCAACTCTTCCTCCTTTGCAGGAGCATTGTCTGTATTGAAAGGAGAGACCTTTGCCGGGATTTCCGGAGTATTCGCTTCCAGTTTCTGTGCCTTGTCCTGAGTAGCGGTATAAACCTTGTCGCCCTCTTTCTTTACACTGATACGTGAACGTTTACGTGGTTGGTTTTCTTTTTCCTTATTCGCTGCTTTTTCCTTATTGGCTGTTCTTTTGCTGGCATTGGCAATGGCCTGTTCGTCCAGGATGCTATATACCAGTTCGTCTTTCTTCATGGACTCGAATTTATTGATTCCCAACTCTTTGGCAACCGATTGCAATTCCGACAAATCCATGTCGTTCAATTGGATAATGTTATACATAGATGTATATTAATTAGTGAAAATTTCGTTGTTACTTGTGTATTATCATAGAACAATCCGAATCGGAAAATTCCAATCGGCATTACTTAATGATAATTAAAGGTATAATTGATTTCTTAAAAATACGACGGCCGGAATGACCTCGGATATTTACGGAGGACAAAAGTAGCTATTTTTTTCAAATTACACCTAAAAAACATCACTTTTTTTATGAATACCTGTTAAAAATATACTAATTTAGCCACCAAAATTAAAGTGATAAACCTTATAACATTTACGAATTATGAAAAAAGTAATTTTTACTGAAAAGGCTCCAGCAGCCATCGGTCCTTATAGTCAAGCAATTGAAGCAAACGGCATGATTTTCCTTTCTGGCCAACTTCCTGTTGATCCGGCAACTGGCGAATTCGCTCCGGGTGGTGTAGCCGAACAGACTACTCAATGCTTCGAAAACATCAAGAACGTATTGGCAGAAGCTGGTTTGACTACAGCCAACATCGTGAAGACTACCGTATTCTTGGCAGACATGTCATTGTTCGCTGAAATGAATGCAGTTTACGCTACTTATTTCGAAGGCGATTTCCCGGCTCGTTCGGCCTTTGCAGTAAAGGCTCTTCCGAAGGGTGCTTTGGTAGAAATTGAAAGCATCGCAGTAAGATAACTTGCTTATGAAATACATATCACCTGGCGGTTGGTTCTCGTTGGAGTACCCCGCCACTTGGTCTGAATTCGAAGACACGGAAGAATCATTCCTTTTCTACAATCCTAACAAGTGGAGTGGGAATTTCCGTATCTCGGCGTACAAAGATACCGCCAAGGATTATGGCCGTCAATGCATCAACTACGAGTTGAAGCATAATCCGACTTCTACTTCGGTCAAGATAGGAGAGTGGGAGTGTGCTTACAGTGCCGAAACCTTCCAGGAAGAAGGTGCCTGGTACACCACTCACTTTTGGATCACCGGCAAGAACGACACCTGTTTGGAATGTTCGTTCACCGTTGCCAAGGGCGAAGAACGTACACCAGCCGAAGACATTATCCGTACCCTTCAGGTTCGTACCGGCAAGGAAAGTCAGGAAATCATTCCAATCCGTGTACTCGAAATCGGTGAAGTGAATGCTGCCTTCGAATGGGCATCGACCACTGTCAAGAAAACGTTGACCAAGGATTTCACTTCCCAAGAAGCCGATATCGAAAAGCTCCAGAAGCTCATGGACGGTGGCAAGATTCAAGCCAACCAACGCACCGCCTGGGAAAGCATCGGCCTGGCATTCGGCACCATTCTCGAAAACGAAATGGACGGTATGACTTGGGTAACGGTCATCGACGGCAAAAAGGAATATCCGGCTTTGCAGTTCAGTAGTTTGCTCTTCGATCCTGCTTCCATGGTATGGAACAAGATCAAGAACAAACAAGCTTGCGATTTGAAAGCTGAGTTTGCCCGCATCAAGAGTGAAGTGGAAGAAGCAATGTAATCTTTCCTGTTGAACGTATATAAAATAGTCCTTGTTGGAATTTTCCTTCAAGGACTATTTTTTAATAACTGCCTTACTGCCTTACTGCCCGAGAAGATTTATGCCTGCTGCTATATAGCCATTCAATTAATTGTATATCTTTGCATATACTAAACCAAGATATCATGGAAAAAGTCGTGAAACAACATAAAAAGTCAATCCGATTCTTTAACGACCGAGAAGTGCGGGCTGTTTGGGATGAAGAACATGCCAAGTGGTGGTTCTCTGCTACCGATATTGTGCGTGCCATCAACAACGAAGATGACTACACCAAAAGCCGTAACTATTGGAAGTATCTGAAAGGGAAGCTACAGAAAGCGGGATTCCAACTGGTTAGTGCTACTAACCAGTTCAAATTCGAAGCTCCTGATGGTAAAATGAGAACAGGTGATGTGCTCGACGCAGAAGGCGTACAGATTGTGGCCAAGAACTATCCTTATAACCGTGCAAGTGCTTTTCTTGATTGGTTTGTATATAGTGACAACAGTGTTGACGGACAAAGCAAGAAAAAGGCTTATACACTTATATCAAAAAACTGCTACAAGGAGCCATGACCAACTTGATTGAGGACCGCGAAATGTTTATGAAGGGAATAGACTACTCCTATTATTATGAACAGATAGATTGATTACTAATATGAGGAACTTTGACTGCCTAAGACAAGTTTTCATGGAACCATTTTAACCTCCCCCTTGTGAAGGGGGAGATTTTTTAGCAAAACTAAAATGATATAAATGAAATGTTTGTGTTGTGTGGTTTAACTCCCCAAATCGCTTCCTTTACTCCGATTGTTTTTGCTCGGAGAACGGCAACACAGTTTACATTTACCATTACCGCACGGGCAACACCTCATGGGTGGTTTCCCCGCACTGAATCCGTTGATTGGTACGGATACCTTGATTGTTCTTTTCATAATTCTGATGTTTTACGGTTTGTGATTGATCAATCTGCAAGCCTAAGTAAGGAGAAAATAGAATACAAAAAGACGTTTCTTCCAACTATTTTTTTCGCAATCGTTATCGGAAACGTTATCGAAATTCGCAAACGTTATCGATAACGTTATCGGAAACGTTTTCGAAACTAAAAAGAACCATGAATAATAATCATTTAATCTAATAAAAACATGAAACATACCACTACTCTAGCAGACATAGCCAAGAAACTAAACCTTTCTATCCCAACGGTTTCCAGAGCTTTGCGTGGTGATGATCTTAACATCAGTGAGAAAACTAAAAAACGGGTCTTGCGTACAGCCAAACGCATGGGGTACAAGCGCAATGAAATGGCTGCCAATCTTCGCAAAAATTGTACCCGTACTGTCGGAATTATCGTACCGGAAGCGGTCAATTTCTTCTTCATGAAATTCATCTTCCATGCCCAGGAATACTTGCAAAAAGAGGGCTATCGGGTGACATTGGCACAATGCAGTGAAAATGCAGATACAGAAAGAATTAATCTACAGATGATGATAGATTATCGGGTAGACGGTGTAATTATTTGTGCTTGTCATAACACGAAGAATATGGATGCCTATAAGGAATTGCTAGATAGAGGAATCCCCTTGGTCTTCTTCGACCGGACAGTCGACGGAATCCCCGTTTCGAAAGTGAAAATCGATGATTACATGAAGGCTTTTTTCATGGTAGAACACCTCATTCGACAAGGGAAACGACGAATTGTTCACCTCTCAGGCCCCGATTTTATCCAAAATTCGCACGAAAGAATCCGTGCTTACAAGGATGCCCTCAAAAAATTCAAAATTCCTTTTGAACACATCGTCGAATCGGGAGTCAGTTTTGAAGACGGTGAGAAAGCCATGGAAGCGCTCATACACAGCGGATTACAATTCGATGCCGTCTTTTGCTTCACGGAAAATGCTGCCCTTGGTGCCAAACATGTTTTGCAACGACATCATGTAGAAATACCGCAAAATGTGGCTATTTGTTGCGTTTCGGGCACACAATTATCGACGTTGGTCTACCCGAAAATGACTGCAATCGAGCAACCGGTGCAGCTTATGGCGAAAAAGTCGGTGGAATTGATGCTTGAAAAATTGAATAATCCGAACGCAAAAGAACAAGAAGTCTTTTTGAAAGCAATGATGATTGTTAGAGAATCGACTGATAATCAGTTGGATAGAAATAATGGATATTAGGCAGTTAGGCAGTTATTTTTTTTGAGTATTACGACGATATCCTGAGAAGAAAAATTAAAGAATTAATTTCCTTTAAATCGATGGTTATTTCGACGAAAAACTTTTTCTTTGTAAATGCGTAATTAAAAAGAACCATGTTATGATTGATGATATTTTAAAGTACAACCAGGAGTTCGTAGCCAACAAGGGGTACGAGAAGTTTATCACCAACAAATATCCGGACAAGAAGATTGCCATTCTTTCTTGTATGGATACCCGACTGACCGAATTACTACCCGCTGCACTGGGGGTGAAGAATGGCGATGTAAAGATGATTAAAAATGCCGGAGGTATTATCTCGCATCCATTCGGTAGTGTGATCCGTAGTCTGTTGGTAGCAATATATGAGCTAGGGGTGACCGATGTCATGGTAGTGGCCCATAGCGATTGTGGGGCTTGCCACATGAGCGCCGAACAAATGATAGAACACATGAAAGCGCGTGGCATTCATCAGGAAACCATTGACATGATACGCTATTGTGGGGTGGATTTCGAAAAATGGCTTTATGGCTTCGGCGATACGGAAAAATCGGTCCGTGAAACGGTGGATGCCATTGTCAACCACCCGCTGATTCCTCACGATATCCAAGTGCATGGGTTCATCATCGATTCGCATACCGGTGAATTGAGTCGGATCTGACATAAGAAAAGGGGCCGTTTAGCCCCTTTTTATTTATCCTTCTATTTCGCTCAATTCCAACCACCGCAAGGTCTTTTCATCAATCAGATCATTGAGTTCCGGCAAGCGTTTGGATTTTTCGGTAAGTTCATCGACCGATAGGGTACCGCTACAAAGGGCAGCTTCGATATCGGCTTTCTCCTGTTCCAGTTCTGCAATCAGCGACTCCAGTTGCTCGAATTCCTTCTTTTCCTTGAAAGTCATCCTGCGCTTGTCATTCAGACGGACACGGGAAGTCTTTTCTTCCTTCGGCTTTTCCTGTTCTTTCTCGTGTTGCTCCTTGGCCTCTTTCCAATCACGATAGTGGGTATAGTTGCCCGGGAAATCGCGGATATCACCTTGGCCTTTGAACACCAACAAGTGGTCTACTACCTTGTCCATGAAATAGCGGTCGTGACTCACCACAATCACGCATCCCTTGAAGTTCTGCAAGTATTCTTCCAATACCTGAAGGGTAATGATGTCCAAATCGTTGGTCGGTTCGTCGAGCACCAGGAAGTTAGGATTACGCATCAAGACCGTACAAAGGTACAGACGACGCTTTTCGCCACCGCTGAGCTTGTACACATAGTTGTGCTGCTGCTCCGGAGTGAAGAGGAAATGCTGGAGGAATTGCGAGGCAGTCAGCTTTCTGCCACCACCCAACTCGATGACTTCGGCAATGTCCTGAATCACATCGATGACCTTCATCTGCTCATCGAACTTCAAGCCTTCTTGCGAATAATAACCGAAACGGACGGTCTCGCCAATGTCGAGGGTACCGGAATCGGGCTTGTGTTCTCCCATCAGAATCTTGATGAAGGTGGATTTTCCGGTTCCATTGTTGCCGACAATACCCATCTTTTCGTAACGGGCAAAGATGTAGGAGAAATCGTCCAGAATCTTCAAGTCGCCGAAACTCTTGTACAAATGCTCGGCTTCGAAAATCTTCGAACCGATATACGATGCCTTGACATCCAACTTGACATTGCGATTGTCAAAGCGTTGCTTAGCTACTTTTTCCAATTCATAAAAGGCTTCTTCGCGATAGCGGGCCTTATGTCCACGGGCTTGCGGCATACGGCGCATCCACTCCAGTTCCGTACGATAGAGGTTGTTGGCACGGACGATTTCTGCATTGGTGGCATCAATCCGTTCCTGACGCTTTTCCAGGTAATAGCTATAATTGCCTTTATACGAATAAATCTGCTTGTTGTCTATCTCGATGATTTCGGAGCAGACTCTATCCAAGAAATAGCGGTCGTGAGTAACCATGAGCAGACTCAGTGTACCGCGACTCAGATAACCTTCCAGCCATTCGGTCATTTCCAGGTCGAGGTGGTTGGTAGGTTCGTCCAAAATCAGGAAATCGGGTTCGGTAATCAAGACATTCGCCAACGCTACACGCTTCAACTGTCCACCCGAGAGATGCTTGATCTGCTGGTTGAAATTGCGGATTTTCAATTGGGAAAGAATCTGCTTGGCCTTGCGTTCATAGTCCCAAGCCTTTTCTTGTTCCATACGGGCGAGGAGGTCTTCCAATCCCGGATTTCCTTCCGTCTCCATGCACTTTTCGTATTCCTTGATGAGTTGGACAATCGGAGTTCCGTGATAGAAACAGGCTTCGAGTACGGTCAGTTCTTCCGGATAGTGCGGATCTTGTTCCAGATAACCCACACGCAAATCCCGACGATAGACAATCTTGCCTTCGTCGTAACCTTCCTTTCCGCTCAAGATACTCAAAAGGGTAGTCTTTCCGCTTCCGTTCTTGGCAATCAAACCGATGCGTTGTCCTTCGGCTACTCCGAAGTTGATCTTCTCGAACAAAACCAAATCGCCGAACGACTTGGTCAGTCCTTCTACTTGTAAATAGGGGTTTGCCATGATTATCCTTTCAGACTTTGATTAATACTATCAATATAGTCCAGAATCTCCATGCGGCCGGTCTTCTTTTCCGAAGAAGAAACAAATACCGGTGGAAGTTCTTCCCACTGTTCACTCAATTTATTCATATAGGCATCCACACTGGCCTTCGCCTTGCCGACACTCAACTTATCGGCTTTCGTAAAGATGATAGAGAAGGGGACACCATTCTCGCCCAGCCATTCGAAAAATTCCAAGTCGATTTTCTGTGGTTCTAGACGGATATCGATCAGCACGAATAGATTGATGAGCTGTTCGCGTTCGAGCACATAGTCTTCAATGATTTTCTGAATCTTTTCCACTTGTTTCTTGCCACGGGCAGCATAGCCATAGCCTGGAAGGTCCACCAGGTACCATTCCTTGTTGACCAAAAAGTGATTGATAAGCAAAGTCTTTCCCGGTGTAGCCGAGGTCATGGCCAACTTAGGCTTCTTGGTAAGCATGTTGATCAAGCTCGACTTGCCCACATTGGAGCGTCCGATGAAAGCATATTCCGGCAGATTGCCTTTCGGGCAAAGGTCTACCTTGGTGTTACTGATGATAAATTCAGCACTTTTTATTTCCATACATCTGTGATTTAAAGTAGAAGTATTACTTTTCTTGGGCAAATGTACGGAAAAACCCTCAAAAATGCGTAAGTTTGCACGCATTATCACAGAAGAATTCATAGAATGAGCCAACAATATCCTTCCCAGTTACTCGAAAAGGCAGTCGGAGAGTTTGCCAAGCTCCCCGGTATCGGACGAAAAACAGCCATGCGCTTGGTGCTGCACTTGTTACGGCAGGAGCAAGCTACGGTAGAGACTTTCGGTCAAGCAATCATGACTTTGAAACGGGAAGTGAAGTATTGTAAGGTTTGCCACAACATATCGGATACGGAAACGTGTCTGATTTGTGCCAATCCCCGTCGGGATCCTTCGACCATCTGTGTCGTGGAAAACGTGCGAGATGTCATGGCGGTGGAAGCGACTCAACAGTTCCAGGGTCTGTATCATGTATTGGGTGGGGTGATTTCGCCCATGGACGGCATTGGTCCGTCGGATTTACAGATAGACAGTCTAGTGGAACGGGTAAAGTCGGGCGGAGTGAAGGAAGTGATTCTGGCGTTGAGTTCAACCATGGAAGGGGATACCACCAATTTCTTTATCTTCCGGAAGTTGGCCCCGTACGAAGTCAAGATGAGCGTCATCGCCCGAGGCATTTCCATCGGTGACGAGTTGCAATACACCGATGAAGTGACATTGGGACGCTCCATTGTGAATAGAACATTGTTTACAGGAAATATGTAAAGATTATGAAAGAAAAGATTAAGAAATTATTACTCGCACAGAAAGGAAAATTCATTGCCTACTGGACTATTCCAGTATGGTTTGTGGTACTCTATGAAACCGGAGTATGTAACAAAGGTATTCATGCCGGTAACATACAATTGGAATATATCCTTCAAAGTGTAGGTATCTTATTGACTATCGGCTTGATTCCTTTTGCACTCCGTATCTTCAATTTCAACTTAGTTAAAGGAATCCGTGAATATCCATTGGAAAGAGCGTTGGCTAGTTACAATTTATGGAGTGACGTCCGCTTGTTCCTTTTAGCAGTTCCTGCTATCCTCAATTTCTCGTTTTATTATCTGACCATGAACACTACCGGTCTGTTCTGTGGAGCCATGGCTATGTTGGCATCGCTTTTCTGCATACCTTCTGAAAGCCGCATCAAGAACGAACTCGACTTGCCGGAAGAAATCAACGAATAATGCCTATGGATTTGCTTCAGAAAGACGGATACCGGTTGCGAGCTCCTGAACCGGAAGACTTGGACTGTATGATGCAGTTCGAGAATACCCCTTCGTTGTGGGAAGTGAGCAATGCTACGGGACCTTATTCGCGTTTCTACCTGAAGCAATACATCGAATCCAACAAGAACGATCTCTATGCCGACAACCAACTTCGGCTGATGATTGAATCGCCGGAAAAGAAGGTAGTAGGAATTATTGACATCTTCAATTTCGAGCCTTTTCATAACCGGGTAGAGGTAGGGATTGTGATTGCCGACTATTCCCGTCGACAAGGCATCGGTTTACTCGCTTTGGAATTGCTCACGAAGCATTGCTTTGATTATTTGGGTATTCACCAACTATATGCATTCATCGATGTAACCAACGAAGCCTGCCGCCGACTTTTCCAAAAGAGCGGATTCGAGGAGTGTGCCTTATTAAAGGACTGGATGCGCACCGGAAAAACCTATCGGGATGTCGTGATGGTGCAACGGTTGAACCGTTAGTTCATGGAAGGGTATTTGGGATAACGGGACCAAATGGCATATTTACCGCCCAAACCGCACAACGATTCTTGCCACAAATCGCGCAGATACATGCTCAGCAAATCCACCTTACTTTCATTGCTGACCAACCAGGTATTGTCTTCAATTTCTTGTTTCAACTGACCTTTTTGCCAACCGGCATACCCCATAAAGAAACGAACCACTCCTTGAGTAGGAGCACCGCTCAAGATGTATTCCTGCATCTGGTTGAAATCACCGTTCAGATACAATCCATTGCCCAATGGCAAGGCATCTTTCAGATAGGAGAGGGTATGGAGATAAAACAAGGTTTCTCTGCCCACCGGTCCCCCTTTATATAAAGGTATAGGCGGCAAGTTTTCCAATGCAGGAACCAGTTCATTCAACGTCGTCAGTCTGTTGAAATTCTTGTTCAGCACAATGCCCATGCTTCCTTCTTCATTATGCTCAAGCACCAACACCACCGAACGTGAAAAGTGAAAATCGCGCAAGAATGGTGCAGCAATCAAGAGACCTCCTTGGCAAGGAAGAACCTTGTTCGATTCAACTTGAAAAACGGTCATGTCCATAATTATACTGCATTAGATTCGAAAAAACGTACTAATTTACATATTATATCCGAAAAAGCAAGTAACCGTTGGCTTTTTTATGCATAAAAAAGGAGAATGTTTCTACATTCTCCTTAAATATATCGTCTAAATATGCCTTAAATCTCACGATGCACTTCGTGACCTTCTACATAAATCGCACTAAACGGACGAGAAGGACAAAGGTTTTCGCAAGCACCACAACCGATGCAACGTTCGGTATTCACTACCGGAATCTGCAATGACTTCGGATCGTTGGCATCCTTCGGCACCATTTGGATAGCACCGGTCGGACAATGGCGGGCACAATTGCCACACTTCTGACCGTCAGCATTCACGATACAGTTCTCAGCAATCCATACGGCATGACCAATCTGAATAGCGGTCTTTTCTTCCTTAGTAATCGGCTTGATAGCACCGGTCGGACATACTTCCGAACACTTGGTACATTCCGGACGGCAATATCCACGTTCGTACGAAGTTTCCGGTTGCATGAAAGTAGACAAGTCGCTGGATGGACGAAGCACTTGATTCGGACAAACCGAGATACACAATTGACAGGCGGTACAATGCTGTGCCAAATTCTTAGCACTGAGTGATCCCGGAGGAGTCAACGGAGTTTCACGCTTTGGAATTTGCTTGTCTTCGATGGTAGCAAAGCCACCGTCCATTTTCAACTTTTGAGCCTTGGCAACACCTGCACCTGCCATTACCGCAGTGGCTGTAATGAAAGCACGACGACCCTTGTCTGCACTAGCACCGGTAGGAGCGGTTTGAACTGATTTCGAACGAGGTACATACTTAATGGCACCTTGACGGCACTTGTCGATGCAATCCAAACATACGACGCAACGGCTATAATCGATGGCATGATTCTTCGAATCAATACATGAAGCCTTGCAATTACGGGCACAAAGACCGCAACCGTTACACTTCGATGTGTCGATGACTGGCTTCAAATAAGAGAAACGAGAAAGGAAACCCAATACAGTACCTACCGGACAAATGGTGTTACAATACGTACGGCCATTCTTGAATGCCAATACGAAAAGAGCCACCAAAGTAACGATAGCTACCACCAAAGTAATACCACCCTTCAACCAAACATCTACGCTATAGAAAGCATAGCTGTCTGCACTTTCCGCCCAAGCAGCCAACAGGTTGTTTCCCCATTGGTAAACAGGCGCCAAGAGGTTGGAAGCAATACGTCCATAAGCACTATACGGAGCAATCAAAGCAGCAATGGAACCGAAACCGGCAACCAATGCCACCACCAATACACCCAACATGACATAGCGAAGGATGTTCATCGGCTTGGAATAAGAATAACGGTTCTTCTTGGCTTTCTTACCGAACCAACCAAAGATATCTTGCATGACACCCAACGGACAAATGACCGAACAATAGATACGTCCCATGAGAAGGGTAAGCAAAATCAAGGCAACGACTACCACAACGTTCAACGCCAAGACAGCCGGCAAGAACTGAATCTTCGCCATCCAACCGAACCATGCATGGATGCTTCCTGTAAAGTCCAGGAAAAGCAAGGTGATGAGAGCGAAGAAAACAACAGCTAGTATTCTTCTTATTTTACTATTCATAATCATCAATTTAATGGTTTATAATGTTTCTTGCTTCAACTGTTCGATGAACTTGTCGATACGTTCAATTTCACGAGGGATATTGATACGTTGCGGACAATGTTCGTTACACTGACCACAGCTGGTACAATGGTCGGCTTGGCGAAGCTTTTCTACCGTACGGTCATAACTTACGAGATATGCACGACGGGCAGCGCGATAATTCGGGTCTTGACTATTCTTTGGCACATTACCTTCGTTTACACATTTATTATAATGTAAGAGAATACCCGGAATATCGATACCATACGGACAAGGCATACAATACTTACAGTCGTTGCAATCCACAATCGGATATTGCTTGTAAATCTGTGCGGTTTCTTCCAAGAATTCGAGTTCCTCGTCTGTCAACGGTTCAAGCGGAGAGAAAGTCTTCAAGTTGTCTACCAAGTGTTCTTTATATGTCATACCACTGAGAACAGTCAACACACCCGGATGATGTCCGGCAAAACGGAATGCCCAGGAAGCAACACTGTCATCCGGACGACGTTGTTTCAAACGAGCCACCAAGTGATCGGCCATGTTCGAGAGACGGCCACCCAACAACGGTTCCATGATATTAACTGGAATATTTCGCTTGGCCAATTCGTTGTACAAATACTCTGCATGATTATTGCGGGAAGCATGACGCCAATCCACATAATTCAACTGAATCATGGCGAAATCCCATTTCACATCCATGCTCAACACATAATCGAATGTAGCCACATCGCCATGGAAAGACCAACCCAAATTACGGATACGACCGGCTTCACGTTCTTTCAACAAGAAATCGAGCAAACCATTGTAGATGAATCGTTCCTTGAAAGTTTCGATACCTTTACCACCACCGATAGAGTGCAACAAATAATAGTCGATGTAATCTACCTGAAGATTCTTCAAGGAGTTGTGATACATCTCTACCGAACGCTTGAAATCTGGAATACGCGGATTCGACATTTTGGTTGCGATAAAGAACTTTTCGCGTGGATGCCGCTTGAGCGCAATACCCATCGCTGCTTCCGACTGACCTTGCAAATAAACAGGAGCCGTATCAAAGAAATTTACACCATGCTCAATGGCATAATCTACCAATTCGTTTACTTTTTCCTGATCAACGATGTCTTTTCCTTCCTCATTCTTCTTCATCGGCCAACGCATACATCCATAACCGAGAATTGAAACCTTGTCGCCTGTATTCGGATTGGTACGGTAAGTCATTTCACCGGTTGGTTCGCCACCTGTACCTTCCACAGACCATTTTTGCTTGGACTTGTTGTCCGAAGAACAACTAGCTAGAGAAGCCCCTGAAACTACAGCACCTGCAAGGCCCAGTTTTTTCAGAAAATCTCTACGTCCTAATTCTTTATTAGCCATATAAATGTAATATTATAAACTTATGTAAACCTTTTGCAAATATATTCGAAAAACGAGAAATTCACAACAAATTCCGAAATTATCACAATTATTCTTAACATGATGAAGGTAAAATGTTTATATTTGCGCCCAATCTGGAAACATTTATAAAAACTATAGACGATGAAAAAATTTTTTATGGCAGCATTTGTAGCTGCAACCCTATGTGTAGGCAATGCCTTTGCACAACCGGCAGCCGTCAAGAAAATCATCGAGACAGCTAAGGTAGACAATCAAACCATGCATCACTTGGATATCTTGAGTAATCGCTTCGGAGGTCGTCTGATTGGTTCGGATGCATACGAAAACGCAGCCGAATGGATGTTGCGTGAATTCAAGAAGTGGGGCATCGAAGCTCACTTGGAAGAAGCAGGCGAAGTTCCTGTAGGTTTCAACCGTGGACCTTGGTTCGGTCGTATGATTGGTGGTGACCAACCGATGACACTGCATTTCTGTACTCCATCACATACTTCAGGTACAAAAGGTTTGCAACGTGGTCATGTATTGATTGAACCACAATCGGATGCAGAATTCAATCGCATGAAGCATCAGTTGAAAGGTGCATGGGTGTTGGTAGGAGGATTAAACGCTGGTTGGCCGCTCCCTCACTCAGCTAAGGATGATTCTATCCGTGCAGAACAAAAGGCCAAGAATGCTGAAATCGCTAAGAAAAACAACGAAATCCGCATGAAGAACCGTATGAACGGAACCAATGAGCCAATGCTCAAGATGGAAGAAGTTCCAGGTTTGTATTATCGCGAAATGGTCGAAGCAGGTGTACTCGGTTTCATCCAAGCATCTGCAGTGCCTATCCGTGCATTGTATGACCGCCCGATGGTGAACGATCCAAACACAACTTTCGACAACTTGCCGGAAATTTGTGACATCAAGTTGGACGAAAACCAATTTGCAATCATCAAGAAGATGGCTCAAGAAAGACGTGAATTCTGGTTGGAATTTGATATCCGCAACCACTTCAAGTTGGGTCCAATCAAGTATCACAATGTTGTAGCTTCTATCAAGGGTACTCATTATCCGGATGAATATGTAATCATCAGCGGTCACCTTGATGCATACGATGTGGCAACAGGTGGTGTAGACTGTGGTACAGGTATCGCTCCGATGATGGAAGCCGCTCGTTTAATTGCTCTTTCAGGTGCTAAGCCAAAGCGTACGATCCTTTTCGTAGGCTTTGCCGGTGAAGAATTCGGCTTGTTGGGTGCCAAGGCATTCTGCAAGACTCACAAGGACAAGTTGCCGAAGATTGCTAACCTCTTCAACCGTGACGGTGGTCCAACTCCAGCTGTAGGTATTTCAGTGCCAAAAGCCATGTACGATGACTTTGTAGAAATCTGCAAGCCTATCAAGGATATCAATCCGGAATATCCTTTCGAAGTAACCGTAGCTCAACCACGCAAGAAACCGACTCAAATGGGTGGTACCGATGCAAGTGTATTTGCTGTTAACGGTGTACCTACTTATGGATTCCGAGAACAAGACTTCAAGGGTTACAACTTCAACTATGGTGAAATCTGGCATACCGAACGTGACCTTTACACCAAGAGTATTCCAGAATACATGGAACACACATCGGTTGTAACAGCTATCGTAGCATTGGGTGTTGCTAATTTAAAGCACCAATTATCAAGAGAAGGCATGTATACAGAGTAATTAATGCCCTATTTTACATCATTATTGATAGAAATTGCCAATATACGTTCAAAAATACTTGGCTAAAAGAAAATATTTTCTAACTTTGTGCAGTGCGTTTGAAACAAGCGCACTGCATTTTTTTTGTTATACCATAAAGAGAACTAATACCATACTACTTATGTCGCAATTGAAAGGACATATCTCCCAAGTCATTGGGCCCGTAGTCGATGTTTATTTCGAAGGAAAAAACATTGATGCAGCCTTACTTCTTCCGAGTATTCATGATGCGTTGACCATTAAACGTGACGATGGTCGTACATTGATTGTCGAAGTGCAACAACACATCGGCGAAGATACAGTACGTACCGTTGCCATGGATAGTACCGACGGATTACGCCGCGGTATGGAAGTGATACCTACCGGACATCCTATCACCATGCCGATAGGTAACCAAATCAAGGGACGATTGATGAACGTAGTGGGTGAAGCCGTGGACGGCATGAAGGAACTGAATAAAGAAGGTGCCTATCCGATTCACCGCGAACCTCCTAAGTTTGAAGAACTCTCGACTTCACAAGAAGTCTTGTTTACCGGAATCAAGGTCATCGACTTATTGGAACCTTATTCTAAAGGCGGTAAAATCGGTTTGTTCGGTGGTGCCGGGGTAGGTAAGACCGTTCTCATCATGGAACTCATCAACAACATTGCCAAGAAGCACAATGGTTTTTCAGTATTTGCAGGAGTAGGGGAACGTACCCGTGAAGGGAACGACTTGCTTCGCGAAATGATTGAATCCGGCGTAATCCGATATGGCGAAGAATTCAAGAAGAGCATGGAAGAAGGCCATTGGGATCTTTCCAAAGTTGATTATGAAGAAATGCAGAAATCGCAAGCAACCTTGGTCTATGGTCAGATGAACGAACCTCCTGGAGCACGTTCTTCCGTAGCATTGTCAGGATTGACGGTAGCCGAATCGTTCCGCGATCAGAAGGAAGGAGAAGGTTCTCGCGATATTCTTTTCTTCATCGACAATATTTTCCGTTTCACTCAAGCTGGTTCTGAAGTATCGGCACTCCTTGGACGTATGCCGTCTGCCGTAGGTTATCAACCGACACTTGCTACCGAAATGGGTAAGATGCAGGAACGTATTACATCGACCAAGAACGGCTCCATTACATCCGTACAAGCGGTATATGTACCTGCCGATGACTTGACCGACCCGGCACCAGCTACTACCTTTACGCACCTTGATGCCACTACGGTACTGAGCCGTAAGATTACCGAATTGGGTATCTATCCGGCGGTAGATCCACTGGATTCTACCTCGCGTATTCTCGACCCGAACATCGTCGGTGAAGAGCATTATAACGTGGCTCAACGGGTGAAACAAATTCTCCAACGCAATAAGGAACTTCAAGATATCATCTCCATTCTGGGTATGGACGAACTTTCGGACGAAGACCGATTGACCGTCAACCGTGCCCGTCGTGTACAACGTTTCCTTTCACAACCGTTCTCTGTAGCCGAACAGTTTACAGGGGTACCGGGTGTTATGGTAAACATTGAAGATACGATTAAGGGATTCAAGATGATCTTGGATGGCGAAGTGGACGATTTGCCGGAACAGGCATTCTTGAATGTAGGTACGATAGAGGAAGCCATTGCGAAGGGTAAGAAATTGCTTGAATCAGCAAAAGGATAAAGGAATATGAACAAGACAATGGATATGACTATCGCTACTCCCGAAGGAATCGTATTCGAAGGGAAAGTAGAAAGTGCCAAGTTTCCGGGAGCTTCGGGTGCCTTTACCGTATTGCCAAGACATGCTGCTCTGATTTCGGCTCTTACAGCAGGGAAGATTACCTATACCCAAGAAGGGAAACCAACCGAAGTTATTATTCGGGGAGGGTTCGTTGAAATTAAAAAAGATAGATTATCCGTTTGTGTAGAAGTATAAGCCAATGAGTATCTCACTGACTAAAAAACTCTTTATCACTTGGTACACGTTGCTGATGTTGGTTGCCGGTTGGACCATAGGTCCGGCCATAGCTACTTGGTTGCCGGAGCATTATTTTGAATGGTATCCTTTTATACCGGTGTTCTTTTACATTTTCGGTTGGTTTACCATATCCATGTTTGAAGCTTGTCGCCGATACGCTCCTCAAAAGATGCAATTGGTTTACTTAAGTACCAAAGGAATCAAGATGTTTTTCTCGCTGATCATTTTATTGATTTATGCGGTAAAAGTAGAAGAAAAGAAAGTGGAGTTTTTCTTGACATTCTTTGCATTCTACATCATCAGTTTGGTATTCGAGAGTTGGTTCTTTTTTCGCTATGAGCGGGAACATAAAGGAATAGAAAAACAATGAAGACATTGAAATACATACTAGGAATGATTTTCTGCTTGATGATAGCATTGCCTTTAAAAGCATCCAGTCATCAGGAAGCAGGAAAGGTAGATGCGAAAGAAATCGTCTTTCATCATATTCAAGATACCTATGAATGGCACATCACTTCATGGGGAGAGAAGCATTTCACCATTTCATTACCTATCATCGTATATAGTCAGGAGACGGGTTGGCATTGTTTCTCCTCCTCACACTTGCTTCACGCCGAAGGAGAGAGTTATGAAGGATTCAAGATAGCTACCGAAGGTTCGCATGAAGGGAAGGTGGTTGAAACGTTATCAAACGGTGAAGAAGTTCGTCCTTTCGATATTTCCATTACCAAGACCGTACTTTCCTTATTTATCAATTGTTTGGTGGTCATCGGTATCATCCTTTATACTGCCCGTTGGTACAAGAGAAGTACTCCTGAAAGTCCTGCTCCTAAAGGCTTCATCGGTTTCATGGAAATGTTTATCATGATGATTGAAGAAGATGTCATCAAGAGTTGTATCGGTAAGGATTACAAGAAGTATTCACCTTATCTGCTGACGGCCTTCTTCTTCATCTTCATCAACAACATCATGGGATTGATACCGGTATTCCCAGGAGGTGGTAATGTGACAGGTAATATTGCCATTACCCTCGTTTTGGCACTATGTACTTTCATTGCCGTCAATGTATTCGGTACCAAGGAATATTGGAAAGAAATTTTATGGCCGGAAGTACCGATGTGGTTGAAGTGTCCGGTTCCTATCATGCCAGCTATCGAATTGTTCGGTATCTTCACCAAGCCTTTTGCTTTGATGATCCGTTTGTTTGCCAATATCATGGCCGGACACTCTATCATCCTGGCATTGACCAGCATCGTGTTTGTAACCGCCAGTATGGGAGCGGTCATCAGTACATCGATGAGCATTGTATCGGTACTTTTCAGCATCTTCATGAATTGCGTAGAAGTATTGGTAGCATTTATTCAAGCGTATGTATTTACCATGCTTTCGGCGGTATTTATCGGCATGTCAAGAGTTGAAGGACATCATTAATAATGAGAATTAGACAAAATAAGAAATAATATAAACAATTTAAAACATTAAGTATTATGTTACTATCATCTATGTTATTGCAGGCAGCAGCCGGCGCTAGTTTGGGTAAGTTAGGTGCAGCTATCGGAGCTGCTATCGCCGTTATCGGTGCAGCATTAGGAATTGGAAAAATTGGTGCTGCGGCTATGGAAGCCATTGCACGCCAACCAGAAGCTGCCGGTGATATCCGTATGAGTATGATTATCATTGCTGCCTTGGTAGAAGGTGTTGCCCTCTTTGCTATCGTGGTTTGTTTCCTTGCACTCTAATCGTCAGGGCCTATGTCATTGTTAGTGCCCGATAGTGGTTTGCTTTTCTGGATGCTGCTTTCCTTCGGCATCGTGTTCTTTGTGCTTGCCAAGTTCGGCTTCCCTATTATTACTAAAATGGTGGAAGAACGGAAGCAGTACATCGACCACTCGCTGATTGTAGCCAAGGAAGCCAATGAACAGCTTGCCAACATCAAGGCGGAAGGTGAAAGTATCCTGACGAAGGCCAACGAAGAACAAGTGCGTATTCTGAAGGAAGCCGCCGAAGCCCGTGAACATATCGTACGAGAAGCCAAAGAACAAGCCCGCATCGAAGGCGACAAAATCTTGGCGGAAGTACGCCGACAGATTCAGATGGAAAAAGAAGATGCTATCCGTGATATCCGCCAACAAGTGGCTGTCCTCTCGGTAGATATTGCTGAAAAGGTACTTCGCAAGAATCTCAATACAGACAAGGAGCAAATGGCGATGATTGACCGGATGCTTGACGAATTAACCAATGTTTCTAAAAACTGATTGCTATGAATTTAGGTACCATTTCCATGAGATATGCCCGAGCATTGCTGATGTTTGCCAACGATGCCGGTGTGGCCGCAAAGGTATATCATGAAGCATTGACGCTACGCAAGAGTTTTCGTGAAGTACCCGAACTCCGAAGTGCAATGGAGAAGCCTGTCATGACCCACGAAAATAAACTTCTATTATTGAAGCAAGCAGCAGGAGGGGAAATTACGGAGCAGATGCAAAAATTCATTGCCTTGGTATTGCAGGAAAAAAGGGAAAAGTATCTGATGGGAATCAACCAAAGTTTCATTGACCTTTACCGGAAGCAGGAGAAAATCCATGTAGGCAAACTAACTACTGCTGTACCTATCAAGCCGGAGGAAGTGGAACGTATCCGTCGTATCGTAGTAGAATCGGCTGGAGGTACCGCCGAATTTGCCACGAAGGTAGATCCAAAGATAGAAGGTGGTTTCATCTTTGAAATCAACACGTATCGTCTCAATGCCAGTGTAGCCGACCAGATGCGACGTATCAAGCAACAATTTATAGAAAAGAACCGAAGAATTGTATAAAAAGAAAGAAGTATGTCCGAAAATATAAGACCCAGTGAAGTTTCCGAAATCTTGCTTCAGCAACTCAAGGAAATCGATACCTCACTTCAATTTGAAGAAGTGGGTACGGTGCTACAAGTAAGCGACGGTGTGGTGCGTATCTATGGATTGCTCAATGCCGAAGCCAATGAATTGTTGGAGTTTGAAAACGGTATCAAGGCCATTGTAATGAACCTTGAAGAAGACAATGTGGGTGCCGTGTTGCTCGGTCCTACCGACCATATCAAGGAAGGTATGATTGTGAAACGAACCAAACGTATCGCTTCCATAAAAGTAGGCGAGGGGATGTTGGGACGTGTCATCGACCCAACCGGTGAACCATTGGATGGTAGGGGAATGATTGGTGGAGAATTATGCGAAATGCCGCTAGAAAGAAAAGCACCAGGTGTTATTTTCCGTCAACCGGTAAACCAACCATTGCAGACTGGTTTGAAGTCAGTAGACGCCATGATTCCTATCGGAAGAGGTCAGCGTGAGTTGATCATCGGTGACCGCCAAACAGGAAAGACCGCTATTGCCATTGATACGATCATCAACCAAAAAGCGAATTACGAAGCTGGTAAACCGGTATATTGTATTTATGTTGCCGTTGGTCAGAAGGGTTCTACGGTAGCCAATATCGTAAATACCTTGAAAGAAAAGGGCGCCATGGACTATACCATTGTAGTAGCCGCTACGGCCGCTGATCCAGCCGCGTTGCAATATTTTGCTCCGTTTGCAGGTGCCGCTATCGGTGAGTATTTCCGCGATACAGGACGTGATGCGCTTGTCGTTTATGATGACCTTTCCAAACAAGCCGTGGCTTATCGTGAAGTATCCTTGATTCTTCGTCGTCCTTCGGGTCGTGAAGCTTATCCGGGGGATATCTTCTACCTCCATTCACGATTGCTTGAACGTGCCGCCAAGATCATCAACCAACAAGAAGTAGCCGAACAAATGAACGACCTTCCGGAAAGTCTTCGTGGACGAGTAAAAGGTGGTGGCTCATTGACCGCATTGCCTATCATCGAGACACAAGCTGGTGACGTATCGGCTTATATCCCGACCAATGTGATTTCCATTACCGACGGGCAGATCTTTTTGGAAACCGACCTTTTCAACCAAGGTTTCCGTCCGGCAATCAATGTGGGTATCTCGGTATCACGTGTAGGAGGTAGTGCTCAAATCAAGAGTATGAAGAAGGTAGCGGGTACATTGAAGATTGACCAAGCCCAATACCGTGAATTGGAAGCCTTCTCCAAGTTCAGTAGCGACATGGATGCCGTAACCGCTATGGCTATTGACAGAGGTAGAAAGAACAACAAATTGCTTATCCAACCTCAATATAGTCCGATGCCGGTAGGAGAACAAATTGCGGTACTCTATTGTGGAGTACATAGCTTGATGCGCGACATTTCCTTGGAAAAAGTAGCAGAATTCCAGGAGGCTTTCCTCGAAACCATGCGAATCAAGCATCAAAACGACGTTATCGATGTATTGGCTTCTGGAATCATCAATAACGATGTAACTTCGATCATCGAACAAGTAGCGAAAGAAACGGCAAAAGCCTTTAAAAACTAACGTATTATGGCATCACTGAAAGAAGTCAAGGGACGCATAGCCACCGTGAACAATACCCGTAAAATCACGTCGGCCATGAAAATGGTAGCCTCTGCCAAACTCCATAAAGCACAGGCGGCCATTACCAACATGTTGCCCTATGAACAACGTTTGCATCGTTTGCTCACCAACTTCTTGAACGGTGAGGAGATTTCATCGTGTTATTCTCAGATAAAAGAGGTGAAACGCATCGCACTGATCGTCTTCTCTTCCAATTCCAGTCTTTGCGGGGGATTCAATGCCAATGTCATCAAACACACGAACCAGTGGATGGATGAACATAAAGCATTGGGAAAAGAAAACATATTGATCTATCCCGTAGGAAGAAAGGTAGCCGATGCCATAATCAAGCAAGGATATGAAGTACAAGGCGATTTCCAACACATGGCAGACAAGCCTTCTTTTGCCGAAGCTTCGGCATTGGCACAAGAGTTGATGGATATGTATGAACGGGGAGAGATAGATAGAGTGGAAATTCTATACAATCATTTTAAGAATACGGCTTCGCAAATTCTTACCCATGAAGTTTATTTGCCGATACCTATCCAAGCTTCCGATGAATTAGCTTCCAAGGAGGATACAGATTATATTTTGGAACCTTCACGTGAAGAGTTGCTTGCGATGCTTTTGCCCAAAGTGCTCCGTATGAAGCTATATACGATTTTGTTAGACTCCAATGCATCCGAACATGCCGCCCGTACCATGGCCATGCAAATTGCGACGGACAATGCCGACGACTTGTTACAAGAACTTACGTTGATGTACAACAAGACCCGTCAACAAGCGATTACCAACGAATTGCTGGATATTGTGGGTGGTTCGATGGCATAAATATTCATCTATAGATGTAGAATTTACAGTTAAATAATAAAGAATGGTTGTATTGATTGCGATGCAACCATTTTTTATTATCTTTGCGCCACTAATAAATTAAAAACGTAGAAGATTATGTTCAGAAGTCATACATGCGGCGAGTTGAGACTGGCCGATGCAGGAAAGAGCGTGACACTGGCCGGATGGGTACAGCGTGCACGTAAAATGGGAGGGATGACCTTTGTGGATCTCCGCGACCGTTATGGTATCACTCAATTGGTGTTCAATGCGGAAGTAAATGCGGACTTGTGCGAACAGGCTAGCCACTTGGGACGTGAATTCGTCATTCAAGTGACTGGAGAAGTGAACGAACGCTCGAACAAGAATGCCAATATCCCGACTGGTGAAATCGAAATCATCGTTTCGGAAATGAATGTACTGAACAGTGCATTGACTCCTCCGTTTACCATTGAAGACAATAGCGATGGTGGAGACGACATCCGTATGAAATACCGTTATTTGGACTTGCGCCGTACTCCGGTTCGCAAGAACTTGGAATTGCGTCACCGAATGACTATGGAAGTACGCCGTTACTTGGACAGCAAGGGTTTCTTGGAAATCGAAACTCCAATGTTGGTTGGTTCGACTCCAGAAGGTGCACGTGACTTTGTGGTACCCTCTCGTATGAATCCGGGACAGTTCTATGCATTGCCACAGTCTCCTCAGACATTGAAGCAGTTGTTGATGGTTTCGGGCATGGACCGTTACTTCCAGATTGTAAAGTGTTTCCGTGACGAGGACTTACGTGCTGACCGTCAACCGGAATTTACTCAGATTGACTGTGAAATGAGCTTTGTAGAACAAGAAGATGTAATCAGCTTGTTCGAAGGTATGGCAAAGCACCTCTTCAAGGAACTCCGTGGGGTAGAATTGACAGAACCGTTTATCCGCATGCCATGGGCGGATGCCATGAAGTATTATGGTAGCGACAAGCCAGATATCCGTTTCGGCATGAAGTTCGTGGAATTGATGGACATCATGAAGGGGCATGGTTTCCCTGTATTCGACAATGCTGCTTATGTAGGTGGTATCTGTGCTGAAGGTGCAGCTAGCTATACCCGCAAGCAGTTGGACCAATTGACCGACTATGTGAAGCGTCCACAGATCGGTGCAAAGGGTATGGTATACGCTCGTGTAGAAGCTGATGGTAATGTGAAGTCAAGCGTAGACAAATTCTACTCTCAGGAAGTATTGCAGCAGATGAAGGAAGCCTTCGGTGCGAAGCCGGGTGACTTGATTTTGATCCTTAGCGGTGACGATGCCATGAAGACTCGTAAGCAACTTTGCGAATTGCGTCTGGAAGTAGGCCGTCAGCTTGGTTTGCGCGACAAGAACCAGTTTGCTTGTCTGTGGGTGGTAGACTTCCCAATGTTTGAATGGAGCGAAGAAGAAGGTCGCTTGATGGCTATGCACCATCCGTTTACTCACCCGAAAGATGAAGACATCCCAATGTTGGATACCAACCCGGCAGCTGTACGTGCAGATGCCTACGACATGGTTATCAATGGGGTAGAAGTAGGTGGTGGCTCTATCCGTATCCACGATTCACAATTGCAGGCTAAGATGTTCGAAATCCTTGGATTCACACCGGAAAAGGCACAGGAACAGTTTGGCTTCCTAATGAATGCATTCAAGTATGGTGCACCTCCTCACGGTGGTTTGGCATATGGTTTGGACCGTTGGGTATCCCTCTTTGCTGGTCTGGACAGTATCCGCGACTGTATTGCATTCCCAAAGAACAACAGCGGACGCGACGTGATGTTGGATGCACCGGCAGCACTCGATCAAAAGCAGTTGGACGAATTGCAATTGGCTTTAGACTTGAAAGAAGAATAAAATATAAAGGGAGGTTCTTACGAACCTCCCTTTTTCATTTCTACCAAGTGGTTCCTTGGAATACATCACTTTCATCAAGCGGTAACAAGACGCCCGTCATAGTCATGTTATTATTATTGAAATTTGGACTGATATTCACACTGGCTTGGTTGGTACCACCAGTTAAAGTAATAAACACCGTAGCCGAAATAGCTATCCCTTGAATTGTATAGCTATAGAAATAGTTGCCATCCTTGTCTTCTTTTATCTTCAATCCAGAAATATTTCCTTGTACAGTGACCCCACCTAAACCATTCGGCCCTGGAGAGTAAGCAAAGTTAGAGAATGCAGTCTGTACAATGCCTTCTCCATTATCTACCTGCACATAGTTGGTATTGCTGGATACATAACGAGTAATTCCATTAGGGAAAGTCACATTGTTTGCTTCCAGCACAAAAGAACCGGTTTTCAAAGCTTCTACCGCCTTCAAATAGGCTATAGAATCCTGTTGAGCTTCCAACGCCTTTCGGGCTTCACGTTCTTTTTTCAAAGCTTCACGTCTAGCAGCACGGGCTTCTTTACTAGTCTGGGCATAGGTTGTTACTGTAAAGCTGAGCAACAACAATGTCGTGAGAAATAATACCTTTTTCATAATCAATAGTGTTTAGTTAGTTGTTCTTTTCTAAATCAACTCCTAAACGACTATTGAAAGGGGGTTGTTCAAGGAATTCACCTTTATTTTTCTTTCTTCTGATTTTGCTTCCTCATGAGCCATTGGAAGAGGTCGTTCCACTTATTGAAATCCTTCTTATAAATGAAACCGATGCCTTGTGTAGTCAAGGTAGACTTGGTGAAATAACGGTCATTGGTCTGGTTATAACCCCGCAGACGGAACTCTCCATTCTTTGTCAACAACCAGACAGCTTCAAAGTCACCCACAAAGTTAGTATTGGCCATTACATTTTCCCGATAACCGAAATTACCGTTGATAAGCAAACGGTTATTGAGCAATCGTCCGGATAGGATAGCTTCGGCTTCGACGTCACTCCAACCTTCCTGACCGGTACTGAAATTGGCTCCAATATTCCAATTCTTGTTTTCCATCACTTGTGATAGCATATTGTTCAACTGACCGGAGAGGGTACTGAATGCCAAAGAACTGGTCGCACTGGAAGAACGGTTGGAATTTTCTCCATAATCGTACGCATAGAACTTACCGATACCAAGCAGATAAATAATTTGAGTATTCATCTGTTCTTCCGTACTGGTAGCACTACGTACCAATTCACGGTCTTCTTCGCTTACTGTAGGTAATTCCAAATCGAACTTGATAGTAGGATTAGCCAAACTACCCGTGAGGTTCATGATACAGTTAACCTTCACCGTACTTTGTGTCAAAGAAGCATCGGTAGAAAGGTCGCTTAACGATACAGAATTGACCGTATAAGCAGCCTTCACATCCAGATTGGCCAGATAAGGATCTCCAGTAAAGGTTACCGTACTTCCTGACTGAAGTGCAAAGTCCTTGCGTATGATTTCCTGCATACTAAGCTTGTACATACCTTCGTCTATCGTATAGGTACCAAACATACGGAAATCACCCTTATTATAGAAAGAAACCTGGAAGTTTCCATTACCACGAGCTGTGATATTATCCCCAGCTACCGGATCCATCACCACCTTCATGGCCGCATCAGGAGTAGCATCGATCAGCATTTTGATACGTAAATCCATTGGAGGACCATCGTCTTCCTTTTTCTTTCTAGCATCCGAAAAATGATAAATTTCAGTTCGAATACTATCCTGAATACGTTTCGGAGTCTTATCGACAAAAGTAATAAACTGATTACTTGTAGCTTCAGTAGTCAAACCGGTAACGTATGTAAAAGTCGTATTCCGTCCGGTAGTGATATTGGCATCGATATTCATGGCATTGTTTCCACCATCCAAAGTTATCCTACCAGTAGCATAAACCTTACCATAGAAAAGCATATCTCCCGGATCATTGGTATTATACACCAATAGATTATCACCCTGAATATCGAAATGATACATCAAATTCTTCAAGTGAGTATGGCGCAAGGCACCTGATATACGACCGGAATTACCTTCACGGTCAAATATGCGGGCATTCTTCAAAACAAACTCTCCATGATTGATGTACACTGAATCATCATGCAGCTGAATATAGCTATTGATCATATCGACTTTAGTATCGAGTTTGACACGTACACCACCTTCGAAATCGAGTGTTTTGAAACCTCCATGCAATCGAACCAACCCATTGGCACGAGCATCCAGATCGCTAAAGATACCCTCAAAATAAGGATTCAACAAATCCAAGTTTGTACTATCAGCTTCAATCCGTAAATCTAACGCTTTCAGTTTCGGTGATACAAAACCAGATACACGGGTCTTTGACAAGTCTTTCTCCTCAATATCTGCTTCCAAACGGATACCTGGGAGTTCATTATCCCATACACCCTTAATGTCCGCTTCACCCATCAAACCTTTATTGACCGCAAAATTATGAACATTCAAACGGGTCTTTAAATCCGGCTTATCCAAGATATTCTTCAGCAAGACTTTACCTGTAGCTAAACCACCAAATTCCACATCGTCGAATTTCACGATATCCAAAACATATTGTACATCGACATTCTTCAAATCTATGACACATGAATCGGTCGATTCTTTGGTAATCTTTCCATCTATCCGAAGATGTTGCCCCGGACGTTCAAAAAGGAAGTTGTCAATGTATACTCGACCGGAATCGATTGCAACATGTGAGGAGCGAATGTTCCACAATGTATCATTCAAGATGACATCAGTTGGTAAAATATCAATGTCTGCTTGTAGGATAGGGGACTTTCCTTCTGTTTTGAAGAAGCGGGTCACAGCTTCAAATTTACCCCCATAAGTTACATCTGTATTATTTCCCCAATTAATTACCGTCTTCAAACGATCTTGCTCAGCTTCTGCATCCAATGACATCGTTAGCATAGCTCCACTATTCATTAACATATTACCACGCAAACGGCAATCAAAATATGTGGATGGATTTTCACAAAGCAAAGTAATAGATTCGTATAAAGTACCATTATATGTTAAACTAGGAATAGAGCCTTCCATACGAATCTGACCATTCATATCATTTACAAAACCTTTTAAAGAAAGTGGCATATGCACCTCCAATGGTACATAGAACAATTCTTTAAAGAATGTTGCATCACTCAACTGAACATCAAACCTGAAATTGTTGAAAAGAGTTTTCCGATTATTTTTCCATGAAACCAACGATGGGATATAGCGTTGCATTATCTGCATAACACTACCCGGAATCGTCTGATAAGAATAATCACCTCTGACTACAGCCGTCATAAATGGTGCCAAAATCTGTATTTCTTTCTCACCTGCAACTTGACCAGCTGTGATGGTCATATTATTCAATAAATAACTTTGCTTCCCAGCAGTATTCATCACCAAGCTATCTAATAAAATGCGTCCTCTTACATCGTCAATAGAGCTTCCTACGAAATCGGCAGTAAGATTCAACGATATGTCTGAATCTACATACTTATCTGTCAAGTTCAATGCATTTGGACGGAAATTCTTGACCGAAGCCTGTAAATTAAAATCAGAAATCTTTTGAGCTATATTGAACTTTCCATCTACTCGAATCATTCCATTCTCATCATCCAAAGACAAATGTCCATTGAAACCGCCATCCTTATAAATGCCATCCAATGAAATGTTTTCGTATCGGTAATTACTATAGTCCAACGATGAAATAATTCCTTTTATATATGATTCGGGATATCTATTTTGGTAATTAAAACCTTCTACCTCGATATTGAACTGAGTTTGTCCAAACTTGTTATCTCCCAACACTTTTCCTAATTGGATATCATTCGTCTTAAGTCCACCTGAGTAAGTACGTTTGTAGTTCTCGTCTGAATTAATCAGCAAGTTGGCATTCAACGAACCTGCTCCTGTTTGAAGCAAACCGGATACTTGCAAATCATGTAAATAGCCATCGGCATCACCTTTAAACTGAATGTATTCCAATCGTTGAAGTATAGAAGGAACAGATCCAGTCAATGCTCGCATGAAATAATTGATACCAGCCTTCGTAACCGATAGATTAGCTAATTTAGCTTGAAGGAACATATTCCTATTAGCATCCCAATTCAAAACAGAAGCATTACCCTTTATATTCAAATGTCTATTGTCTGATATGGACAACAAAGGAACTTCCACATTTTTTCCTTGTCCATTGAATGCCAAAGAAATGTCAAGAGGGTAATCCAATTCCTTGAAAGCGGGCACAACTGTAGCCAAATCCTTCATAACAAATGCTCCATTCAATTGTCCCTTGAAATGAACGTCATCTGTCAGTTTTGGCAGATTCTGTAAACTATCATAGTGAATCTTCACACTATCCAGCATTAAAGTAGAAGTTGGAAGATTGACACTAAAATCACTTAAATTCAATTGTTTATTATCTGCTATCAACTTAGCGACCAAGTTTTTTAACTGAAAACCTGACTGTTCTTCGAAAGACAAGCGACGAATGATAGCATGGATGGTATCATTCCGAAGGGCCTTAAGGGATATGGATGCAGACAAATTGCGTAGTCCCAAATGCGAACCATTCAATTTTCCGGGAGTTTCGGCCTCAGAAAGGACATCATATGAAATCTGCCCCCGATTTATAAAGACAGAGTTGATTCTCAAATCCAAATTAGGCGATTTATTCAACGTATCTTTGGAAGCAAATGCATCCAATACAAATTGAAAATTGGGAGTAGATTCTGGATTATCTTTCTTCAAGCGAATATCAAACCCTATCAACTGTACACTATTAATAACTATCTTCCCGTCTAACAATGGTTTAATTTCAAAACGGGCAGTAAGTCGTTGCAAATTCAACATATCATCGCCTTGATGATCTTTCAACAACACATCTTCTATATGAAATCGGTTTAAAAAACCCATTTCAACGTACCCGACAGACACCTCGGTATTTAACAATTTACGGAGTTCTGCAGTGGCTATAGATGCTAGTTTATTTTGAACAGATGGTATATTCAAAAGCACAACTATACCGATATGGAAACCAAGGATTCCCCATACCAATATACGAACAATGTATTTTATCTGTCTACTTGTAACCATAATTATGCAAAATTACAAATATCGATTGAAATGTACACTATCATTTGAGGAGTATTTTCATCCTTTCCATCGGAAAACCGAATCAATTGGGAATAAAAAGTGCATAACTAACAGCAAGCAACGTAAGAAATACAAAAAAGACAGCAATATACATAAAGGAACTTTCCCAATTCGAAATAATTGACGAAATTTGCGCCCCGAAATAAATATCTATCTATTTTACATATTATAATTAAAGAATGAAGAACAAGAATCTACCTTCTCCTCTAATCTCGTTAATACCTATAGCAGTGTTGGTAGCCATGTTGGCTGTCACAATCCACTTGTTTGGTAGTGATGCATTGGGAGGTGGGAGTCAAGTATGCCTATTAGCAGCATCAGGAGTCTGTGTATTGATTGGCATGGGAGGCTTCCAACGCAAATGGAAACATTTTGAAAAAGCAATCACCCATAATATTACAGGTATTGCAACAGCTTTGCTTATCTTATTGATTATCGGAGCTTTATCCGGAGCATGGATGGTAAGTGGAGTAGTACCAACCTTGATTTATTATGGTATCCAAATCATTCATCCCAGTTTCTTTTTAGTATCGACCTGTTTGATTTGTTGCATTGTTTCGGTCATGACTGGTAGTTCCTGGACAACCATTGCCACCATCGGTATTGCCTTGATGGGGATTGGTGAAGCACAAGGATTCGCCCCAGGATGGATTGCCGGTGCAATTATCTCGGGAGCTTATTTTGGAGACAAAGTTTCTCCACTTTCAGACACCACCGTTTTGGCAGCTTCGGTAACAGGAAGTCCTATCTTCTCGCACATCCGATATTTGCTATTTACCACCATTCCATCGCTAATTATCACCCTTGTCATCTTTACTATTTCCGGATTGTTCCATGAAGCATCAAGCACTGGAAACATAGCCGAATTTACCCAAGCATTGGATGCCAAGTTTTACATTTCAGGATGGTTGATGATTGTGCCAATTGCAACAGGTATCATGATTGCCAAGAAGGTACCTTCGCTCATTACGTTATTTGTCTCAACCGCATTAGCAACAGTCTTTGCAGCTATATTCCAACCGGAACTCTTGTTTGAAATAGCTGGCGACACAGGTAATTACATCCTGACATTGATCAAAGGATGCATGTCCATCCTTTTTGGAAGTACAAGCCTTGATGCAGGAAATGCCCAAATCAACGAATTAATCGCCACTCGGGGCATGTCAGGTATGCTGAATACCATCTGGTTGATTATTTGCGCCATGTGTTTCGGCGGTGCCATGACAGCAGGAGGGATGTTGGAAAGTATCACCCATGTATTTACCCGATTAGCCAAAACAAGAGTCAGCATGGTTTCATCGACTGTAGCTTCCGGATTATTTCTGAACGTAACCACGGCCGACCAATACATTTCCATCATCTTGACTGGTAACATGTTCCGTGACATCTACGAAGAAAACGGATACGAAGGTAGATTGTTAGGACGTACGACCGAAGATGCCGTAACGGTAACTTCACCTCTTATTCCGTGGAACACTTGCGGTATGACCCAAGCAACCATCTTGAATGTACCGACTCTCACTTATCTGCCATATTGTTTCTTTAACTACATCAGTCCTTTGATGAGTATCATTGTGGCAGCTACCGGTTACTCCATCGTAAAACGATGCGTGAAGCCCAAAGAAGAAACTCTAACCAACGAATAAGCGTTTCAAAGCAATCGTGCCGATGTTTTTCTCCAAACATCGGCACGTTTCTTTAAATGTTCATAGAAAAGCTCTTTTTTTTATATATTAAACACGCAAACATTCTTTTTTCACATTTTTTTTGTCTACATTTGCCTCTAAATTTTAAAACCATTTATAAACATTCAATATGGCAAATGTGATAAAATTACACAAAGGCCTAAACATCAACCTGAAAGGAAAACCTGCTCAGGAGATTTTCACTGTGAATGCACCGGACACATATGCACTTGTGCCCGATGATTTTCATGGGGTTACTCCAAAAGTGGTGGTAAAAGAACAGGAAAGTGTTAAGGCTGGTGATGCTTTGTTCGTAGACAAGAATCACCCTGAAGTTAAGTTCGTTTCTCCTGTTAGCGGTACAGTTACTGCTGTTACGAGAGGCGAACGTCGTAAAGTCCTCAGCATTACCGTAGCGGCTGCTAAGGCACAAGAGTACGTAGAATTTGGTAAGAAGGACGTTTCCAAGATGAGCGGTGCCGAAGTAAAGGCAGCTTTGTTGGAAGCCGGTCTTTTTGCATTCTTCGTTGAACGTCCATACGCTGTGACTGCCAACCCGGATGCGACACCAAAGGCAATCTTCGTTTCTGCATTCGACAGCAACCCATTGGCTGCTAATTTCGAATACGTGTTGCAAGGTCAGGAAAAGGATTTCCAGACAGGTTTGGATGCTTTGGCAAAGATTGCCAAGACTCATCTCGGCATCTGCGTATGCCAGAAGAATCCGGCTTTGACTGGTGCCAAGAACGTAACAGTAACAGCATTCGAAGGTGCAAACCCTGCAGGTAACGTAGGTGTGCAGATCAACCACATCGACCCAATCAACAAGGGTGAGATCGTTTGGACATTGGGTGCTGAAGAAGTTATCTTCATCGGTCGCTTGTTCAACACCGGTCATGTAGATTTCACTCGTACCATTGCATTGACCGGTTCGGAAGTGAAGTCTCCGGCTTACACTAAGTTGATGGTAGGTGCTGCATTGAAGAACGTATTTGCCGGCCGTGTAAACAACAGCGAACCTGTTCGTTACATCAACGGTAACCCTTTGACTGGCAAGCAGACTTGTGCAGAAGGTTTCTTGGCTGCTCATGCAACCAGCTTGACCGTTATCCCTGAAGGTAGCGACAACCACGAATTCCTCGGCTTCATCATGCCACGTACCAACCAGTTCTCTACTAGCCGCAGCTACTTCAGCTGGTTGTGCGGCAAGAAGGAATATGCCCTCGACGCTCGTATCAAGGGTGGTGAACGTCACATGATCATGTCTGGAGAATACGACAAGGTATTCCCGATGGATATCTATCCTGAATATTTGGTGAAGGCTATCATCGCCGGTGACATTGACCGTATGGAAGCACTTGGTATCTACGAAGTGGCTCCTGAAGACTTTGCAGTGGCAGAATTCGTTTGCTCTTCTAAGCTTGAATTGCAACGCATCGTTCGCCAAGGTCTCGACATGCTTCGCAAGGAAATGTGCTAATTATTTAAAATAGAGAATTAAATGAAAGCGTTAAGAAATTATCTCGATAAGATAAAGCCTAACTTTGAAAAGGGCGGCAAATTCCAGGCTTTCCGTTCAGTGTTCGACGGTTTTGAAACATTCTTGTTCGTACCTAACAGCACTTCGAAAACTGGGGTTCACGTTCATGATTCAATTGACAGCAAGCGAATCATGTCTATCGTGGTTATTGCGTTGATACCGGCTTTGTTGTTCGGTATGTACAACGTAGGTTATCAGCATTACAATGCAGTAGGCATGGCTGATGCTGGTTTCTTTGAAATGTTCATCTATGGTTTCTTGGCTGTATTGCCGAAAATCATCGTATCTTATGTAGTAGGTTTGGGTATTGAGTTCGTAGTAGCTCAATGGAAGAACGAAGAAATCCAGGAAGGTTTCTTGGTATCAGGTCTTTTGATTCCGATGATCGTTCCTGTAGGTTGTCCGTTGTGGATCTTGGCTATCGCTACTGCTTTCTCAGTAATCTTCGCTAAGGAAGTGTTCGGTGGTACAGGTATGAACGTATTCAATCCAGCTTTGATTGCCCGTGCATTCTTGTTCTTCGCTTATCCGGCCAAGATGTCAGGTGACACCGTTTGGGTGGCTAAGGACAGCATCTTCGGTTTGGGCCAGACAGTTGACGGTTTGACTGCTGCTACTCCGCTTGGTCAAGCTGCAACCAACATTGTTCCTGATGCATCATTGGCAGATATGATTATCGGCTTGATTCCGGGTTCTATCGGTGAAACCAGTGTTATCGCCATCGCTATCGGTGCATTCATCTTGTTATGGACAGGTGTGGCAAGCTGGAAGACTATGGGTTCTGTATTTGTTGGTGGTATCGTGATGGCTTTGATTTTCAATGCCCTCGGTTCTGAAAGCAACACTATGGCTCAGCTTCCTTGGTACGAACACATCGTTCTCGGTGGTTTCTGCTTCGGTGCTGTGTTTATGGCTACTGACCCTGTTACTTCGGCTCGTACAGAAAGCGGTAAGTACATCTACGGTTTCTTGATTGGTGCGATGGCTGTTATCATCCGCGTACTCAACCCAGGTTACCCAGAAGGTATGATGCTCGCAATCTTGTTGATGAACGTATTTGCTCCGCTGATTGACTACTGTTTCGTACAGAAGAACATTTCAGCTCGCGCCAAGAGACTTCAATCCAAATAATAACCATTAAATCGAAACATTATGAATACTAACAGTAATAGTTATACGATCATTTATGCTGCGATTATGGTGGTTATCGTAGCTTTCTTGCTGGCATTCGTTTCTTCTTCATTGAAGGAAACTCAGTACAAGAACGTTGAACAGGACACCAAGAAGCAAATCTTGAGTGCCATCAACGTAACCGACGTGAAGGATGCCGAAGCCGAATTTGCCAAGTATGAAGTGAAGGACATGTTGATGAATGCCGATGGTACATTGGCTCCTTACACAGATGCTTTCCAAGTTTCTTATAAGGGTGAAATCGCTGAAAAGCGTTTCCACGTATTCGAATGTAAGGTAGACGGTGCTACCAAGTACATTCTTCCTATCTATGGTGCCGGTCTTTGGGGTCCGATTTGGGGTTATGTAGCCTTGAACGATGATAAGGATACTGTTTATGGTGTTTACTTCTCTCACGCTGGCGAAACTCCGGGTTTGGGTGCTGAAATCGCTACTCCGAAGTTCCAGGCTCAGTTTGCCGGTAAGAAGGTGACTGAAAACGGTGCTATCGGTTTGACCGTAGCCAAGAACGGCAAGGTGACTAAGCCTGATTATGAAGTGGACGGTATCTCAGGTGGTACTATCACTTCTCAGGGTGTAGACGCCATGTTGAAGGATTGTTTGAAAGAGTACAACCCATTTTTGTCTAATAAATAAGAAGGAGGAATAGAATATGAGTTTATTTTCTAAGAAAAACCAAGAAGTTCTGCTGACTCCGCTGGGGTTGAACAACCCTGTAACCGTACAGGTGCTCGGTATCTGTTCTGCATTGGCTGTAACTGCCCAGTTGGAACCGGCTATCGTGATGGGTCTTTCTGTAACCATCATTACTGCATTCGCCAACTTGGTTATCTCATTGTTGCGTAACACCGTACCTAACCGTATCCGTATCATCGTGCAGTTGGTAGTTGTTGCTACATTTGTAACCATCGTTAGTGAAGTTTTGAAGGCATTCGCTTACGACGTAAGTGTTCAGCTTTCAGTTTACATCGGTTTGATTATTACAAACTGTATCTTGATGGGACGCCTCGAAGCGTTCGCCATGATGAACGGTCCGTGGGAATCATTCCTCGACGGTATCGGTAACGGTCTCGGCTATGCCAAGATTTTGATTATCGTTGCTTTCTTCCGTGAATTGCTCGGCTCAGGTTCATTATTCGGCTTCAAGATTATCCCGGATGCAGTTTATGAAATGGGATACTTGAACAACGGTTTGATGTTGATGCCTCCTATGGCATTGATTATCTGCGCTTGCGTTATCTGGTATCAGCGTGCTAAGCACAAAGAATTGCAGGAAAGTAGTAATTAATCCCCAATAAAATAAGAATATGGAATATTTGAGTTTATTTGTAAAGTCCATCTTTGTGGACAATATGATTTTCGCATACTTCTTGGGGATGTGTTCTTACCTTGCAGTATCGAAGAACGTAAAGACAGCCGTAGGTTTGGGTGCAGCCGTTACTTTCGTGTTGATTGTAACTGTGCCAGTGAACTACCTGTTGGAAAATTATGTATTGAAGGCTAACGCTTTGGTGGAAGGTGTGGATTTGAGCTTCTTGAGCTTGATTCTCTTCATCGCCGTAATCGCAGCTATCGTTCAGTTGGTAGAAATGATTGTAGAGCGTTTCAGCCCGTCGTTGTATGCCGCTCTCGGTATCTTCCTTCCGTTGATTGCCGTGAACTGTGCCATCATGGGTGCTTCTTTGTTTATGCAACAACGTGCATTCGTTAATATTGGCGAAGCTGCAACTTATGCTTTGGGTTCAGGTATCGGTTGGTTGTTGGCTATCGTAGGTTTGGCTGCTATCCGTGAAAAGATGGCTTACTCTGATGTACCTGCTCCGTTGAAGGGCTTGGGTATTACATTCATCATTGTAGGTTTGATGGCAATGGCCTTTATGTGTTTCTCTGGTTTGAAAATCTAATAAAGAAAGGAATATACAATGACAGCTTTAATTTTAACTAGTATTGGAGTATTCCTTGGAATTATTCTATTACTTGTAATTGTTTTGCTTGTCGCTAAGCAGTATTTGACTCCAAGCGGCAAGGTGAAATTGACTATCAATGGTAAGACTGAACTGGAAGTAGAACAGGGTTCTTCTTTGTTGAACACTTTGTCTACTAACGGTGTATACTTGTCATCCGCCTGTGGTGGTAAGGGTTCTTGCGGTCAGTGTAAGTGTCAGGTTGTAGAAGGTGGTGGTGAAATCCTCGATTCAGAAAAGGGTCACTTCACTCGTAAGCAACAGAAGGACAACTGGCGTTTGGGTTGCCAGGTAAAGGTAAAGGGCGATATGGCCGTGAAGGTAGACGAATCTGTACTCGGCGTAAAGGAATACGAATGTACAGTTATCAGCAACAAGAACGTGGCTACCTTTATCAAGGAGTTCAAGGTGCAGTTGCCTGAAGGTGCTCACATGGACTTTATCCCTGGTTCTTATGCTCAGATTCAGATTCCGAAGTTCTCTATCGACTACGATAAGGATTTCGACAAGAGCTTGATTGGCGACGAATACTTGCCGGCATGGGAAAAGTTCGGTTTGTTCCCACTGAAGTGTGTGAACCCGGAACCAACTATCCGTGCTTACTCTATGGCTAACTACCCAGCCGAAGGTAACGTGTTCATGTTGACAGTACGTATCGCTACTCCTCCGTTCAAGCCGAAAGAACAAGGTCCGGGCTTCATGGATGTAAATCCGGGTATCGCTTCATCTTACATCTTCTCACTCAAGCCGGGTGACAAGGTAATCATGAGTGGTCCTTACGGTGACTTCCACCCGCACTTCGATTCTAAGAAGGAAATGATTTGGGTTGGTGGTGGTGCCGGTATGGCTCCGTTGCGTGCTCAGATTATGCACATGACCAAGACTTTGAAGACTACAGACCGTGAAATGCACTACTTCTATGGTGCCCGTGCATTGAACGAAGTATTCTACTTGGAAGACTTCTTGGGCATTGAAAAGGAATTCCCTAACTTCCACTTCCACTTGGCTCTTGACCGTCCTGACCCAGCAGCTGATGCAGCAGGCGTTAAGTACACAGCCGGTTTCGTTCACCAAGTAATGTTGAACACTTACTTGAAGGATCACGAAGCTCCGGAAGATATCGAATACTACATGTGTGGTCCTGGCCCGATGTCAAAGGCAGTTGTAGCTATGTTGACTGACCTCGGTGTTGAAGAAAGCTCTATCATGTACGATAACTTTGGAGGTTAATCCTCGACACTCAATAGAAAAGCCGCTTTTACAAGCGGCTTTTTCTTTATCTTCTTTCCAATGCTTCACACATCAACTGATAACCTCTATCCGAAATCTCCCTCGCTTTGGCATAATCGGAAATCTCTCCGTAACTATCAAATGGCATCTTGACCAAGATATCCGGTTTATACAATTCCAGCATCAGTTCCGTATTTTTGTGGTTCATCAGACTGAAGGTGCGGTCCAATAAGTCGTAATAATTATCGCCATAATCCAACGAATCGTCTTCATTGAAAGCTCGTCGATAATTGAATACATCTTTCAGCACTTCCATGCTTCGGCTACCGGCATGTTTCAGTCGCTTTATCAGACTCATGTCCGTATCGTGCTTGAAATCGTGAATCACATCCAACAATTCTTCGTGTACTTCCAACTCAAACTGTTTGTCTATCAGTCTAGCTTCGTGTTCCCGACGAAGAATCAAGTTGATTTCTTCCTCGTTCACATCATTCACATCGAATGCTACTAATAAATCACCTTCTGTGCGTCGTACCCGATTCAGCGGTAAACAATTCGTAATGGCACCGTCTATTAGGGTAGTCAAGCCAAATTTTACAGGACGGAACAACGAAGGAATGGAAATAGAAGCGCGGATAGCTCTAAAAAGCGGTCCATAGTCGAACAACACTTCACGTCCTGTATAAAGATCTGTTGCCACCGCACAATACGGAATCGGTAAATCTTCGATGTTTATATTAGGAACAATCTGCATGATAGCATCAATTACCTTGTCACCTTTTACGAAATGATTCTTCCCGATGGAAAGATCCATGAGCGAAAATACTTCCCACGCATCGAGTGAATAGAGCCATTCTTTAAACTCTGCTAATTTACCCGCAGCATAGATTCCACCCACCAAGGAACCTATGGAGGTACCGGCTATCGAGGTAATGGTATATCCATGTTCTTCCAAAGCTTCGATTGCACCGATGTAGGCAAAGCCACGAGGACCACCGCTTGAAAGAACAAGTGCTACATTCTTATTGTTCTGTTCCATAATATATCGTATAGATTCTAAAGTCTAGGCAAACTTACACAAAATCTGAAGATTTTTATGTATGTTTGCACGATAAAACTAAAGAAAAAGAAATATGGGATATGGAAAATGGATAGGGGGTATAGTCGGCTTTATGGCAGCAGGTCCCCTCGGAGCTTTGGCAGGATATGCTATCGGCTCCATGTTGGAAAACAATGACGATGACAATTATAGCGGTGGCGGATATACATATGAGAATCCAACCTATGGCCAGCGCAACAGCTTCCTTTTCTCGATGTTGGTTATGGCTTCATACATCATCAAGGCAGACGGAAAAGTGATGCATAGTGAAATGGAATTTGTCCGTCAGTTCCTTCGCGTAAACTTCGGCGAAGCAGCAGTAGCGGAAGGAAACCAAATTCTCCTCAACCTTTTTGAACAACGGAAGCAAATGGATGCCAACAATCCTTCGGCATTCAAGAATACCATTTACGAATGTGGTATGCAAATCAAGCAGAACATGGGATATGAAGAACGTCTCCAACTGCTTAGTTTCTTGGCTAAGATTGCACAAAGCGACGGTAGTGTTTGCCAAGCTGAAATAGAAGCCTTGAAGGAAGTGGCAACGGCTATGGGTATGTCTGCTCAGGAAGTGGAATCCATGTTGAACCTGGGAGGTAATACCTTGGAACAAGCTTATAAGGTACTTGAAATCGAACCGACCGCTACCGACGATGAAGTGAAAGCCGCTTATCGTAAGTTGGCCTTGAAACATCATCCGGACCGTGTGGCTACGCTTGGCGAAGATGTGAAGAAAGCAGCTGAAGAAAAGTTCCAGCAGATAAACAATGCCAAGGAAATGATTTATAAAGCTAGAGGAATGAAATAAATATGAAGCGACTGACCTATTCACTATTGTTGGCAAGTGCATTGGCAAATCCTGGCATTGCACAAGACCGCCCTAACATCATCCTCTTCTTGGTCGATGATATGGGTGTCATGGATACTTCAGTGCCTTTCCTGACCGATGCTGAAGGAAAGGTTCAGAAACATCCACTGAACGAATGGTATCGTACACCCAACATGGAGAAGTTGGCCGCTCAAGGCATCCGTTTCTCTACATTCTATGCCCAAAGTGTGAGTTCTCCTTCGCGTACCTCTATCATGACAGGGCAGAATGCGGCTCGCCACCGGACAACCAATTGGATCAATTCTGAAAGCAACAACCGCACGACCTTTGGTCCTCACGATTGGAATTGGGAAGGGCTGAATAGTCAAATACCTGTTTATCCCAAGCTCTTGCAAAAGGCTGGTTATCGTACCATTCATGTAGGAAAAGCTCATTTCGGATGCATCGGTAGTGAAGGAGAAGACCCTCGAAATGTTGGTTTCGATGTGAATATCGGCGGAAACTCTATCGGTCAACCGGGTAGCTATTATGGTGAATGGGGATATGGATTCATCAAAGGAAACAAGTCAAGAGCCGTACCAGGATTGGAGAAGTATCATGGAAGCGACATCTTCCTGACCGATGCGCTGACTTTGGAAGCGGAAGCCGAAATGGAAAAAGCTCTCCAAGAAGGAAAGCCTTTCTATTTGAATATGTCGCATTATGCGGTACACCAACCCTTCGAAGCTGACAAACGGTATCTTGCCCATTACCAGAATTCCGGAAAGGGTGGACAAGCCGAAGCTTTCGCGACATTGGTAGAAGGTATGGACAAATCTTTGGGTGATTTAATGCAAAAACTCGAAGAACTGGGAGTAGCCGAGAATACATTGATTCTTTTCTTGGGAGACAATGGGGGAGATGCCCCATTAGGTGGACCTGCCGATTACGGTTCATCGGCTCCGTTAAAGGGAAAGAAAGGTTCTGAATATGAGGGTGGAGTACGTGTTCCATTCATTGCAGCATGGGCGAAACCAAATGCAAACAACAAGTTCCAGAAGAAATATCCGATTGCCCAAAATGCAGTCCAACTTCAGCAAGGTACGGTAATGGACCTTTATCCAACGATTCTTTCGGTAGCGGGAGTGGATACTCCCAAGAACTATGCACTGGATGGAGCAGACTTAAAAAAGTTACTTCAAGGAAAGAAGGACAAGAAGCATCGGGATGATTTCCTCATGCACTTTCCTCACGGTGAACATCGTGCCAACTATTTCACCACTTATCGCAAAGGGGACTGGAAACTCATCTACTACTATAATCCTGAAACAACGGGAGAACCTTCATGGAAACTCTACAACTTAAAAGAAGACCCGTACGAAACATCGGATGTAGCAGAAAAGTATCCTGAAAAGGTAACATCCATGATTAAGATGATGAAAGAACGTTTGGAAGAGGAAAATGCCCTCTATCCAGTAGATAAAGCCAACAACATTTGTAAGCCTCATCTCTAACAAGATTAAGGCATTATTAATGTAAAATACATGCCTACGAGCTTTCGCTGAAAGACGTATGGTCTTACCACGACAAGACGTATCATCTTACTGCGATAAGACCATACGTCTTTCGGCAGATGCCCGTATACGAAAACCAGACAATGACTATTCCGGATAAAAGGTTCAAAACGTTTTGTTCTAAATGTCCTTTGTTTTTGTTATCCATTCATAAATAAAATCTTATCTTTGTAAACATAAAAACAAAGACAAGATTATGAAAACATCAATCGTATATTTCAGTGCCACCTATACTACACACCGAGTTGTAGGACATTTGGCAAAACAAATAACCGAAGAGATTACAGAGTATGATATTACCAATCATGCTCCAAGCAAAGAAATTATAATCCCCAAGAATGAATTGTTGATTGTAGGGATACCGGTTTATGCCGGTCGTATTCCAGAAATGGCCGTTGACCGTATCCGTCAATTCAAAGGAGAAAGAACGCCTGCCATAGCCGTAGCGGTTTATGGTAACCGAGACTACGACGATGCTTTACTCGAATTATCGGACTTGTTAGCGGACAATGGCTTCCAAGTCATTTCGGCCGGTGCATTCATTGCCAAACACAGCATCTTCCCGAAAGTAGGTGCCCAAAGACCGGATGCTGACGACTATCAACAAATCAATGTTTTTGCAAGCGAAAGCTACAAGATATTGAACAAGAATCTGGAAAAGTTATTGCCTATTCATGTTCCCGGAAATCGTCCTTACAAAATTCCTGGTTCGATTCCTATCTACCCTTCGGGTACCAAGACTTGCAAAGAATGTGGTAAATGTGTCGAATTATGTCCGGCAGGTGCTATCCCTAAGGATCGTCCGAAGGAAGTCGACGAAACGAAGTGTATCAAGTGCGGTAGATGCATTGTGGTATGTCCAACACAAAGTAGAAAGTTCCAAGGCATGACTTATACCATGGCTTCCATGAAGTTCAACCTTGCTTACAAGGAACGTCGAGAACCAGAAATGTTTTTTGCACGATACAATTAAGCATCAAGATTATTAAAACCAAGCTATATGAAAAAACATCTTTATGTAAGCTTATGCTTGATAGGCATGCTCACTTTACTTTATTCTTGCCAACAGAGCGAAAGTAAGAAGCAACCGCAATACATCGTCGATGTACAAGCACATCGGGGTGGCATGGGGCTTATGCCAGCCAATACACTAGAAGCCATGAAAAATGCTGTAGACTTAGGGGTCAACACACTCGAAATGGATATTGTTGTCACCAAAGACAAGAAAGTGATTCTTTCTCATGACAAGTATTTTACCGCCGAAGAAACCACACGTCCGGACGGTACACCGATGAAAAAGGAAGATCCAAGGGAATACATGTGGAAGATGACTTACGAAGAAATTGCTAAATACGATGTAGGCATGAGACAGCATCCGAACTATCCTGAACAGAAGACACTTCCGGCCATCCGACCTCTGCTCTCTGATGTCTTATCGTTCATAGAAAACTATACCGAAGAACAGGGAATGGCTCCGATGAATTATAATATCGAAATCAAGGCCGACCCAGACTGGAATGGTGGCATTGAAGGGACGGATTGGCCTGTATATAATGAAATGGTGGATATCTGTCTAGGCGTAATCACTCCATTCAATCTAGGCGACCGTCTGATTGTGCAGACCTTCGACGAAAGAGCCTTGGCTTACATGAACGAAAAATATCCGGAACTTCAACTTTCCTATCTGGTAGGTGGAGGCGAAGTCCATTGGTTGGAAAACAAAGAAATGGATTTCGATACCATCTTGGGCAATATAGGTTTCGTTCCTGAATGGTTCAGTCCAGCAAGTATTTTTGTAACCAAATCATGTGTAAACGAAGCACATAAAAGAGGGATGAAGGTTGTCACTTGGACAGTCGACAACAAAGATGAGATGATAAAAATGATTGATGCTGGAGTAGATGCCATCATTTCCAACTACCCGGATAGATTGTTGGATGTAGTCAAAAACTATACAACCTATACATCCGGAGCTAATAACCAATAAACCAGAAACATGAAACTCTCAAATACAATCACACAAGCTCTTGCTTACTTGAACATTAAATCGTTAAACCCGATGCAAGAGGCATCCATCGATGCATGGAAAGAAGGGAAAGACTTAATTCTGCTCTCACCAACCGGTTCAGGAAAGACGTTGGCATATCTATTACCTCTACTTGAAACGTTGAATCCGGAAGAGAAAGGAGTGCAAGCCGTTGTTTTGGTTCCTTCCCGTGAACTGGCGCTACAGATAGACCAAGTCTTCAAAAGCATGAATACTCCCTACAAGGTGATGAGTTGCTATGGTGGACGTCCAGCTATGGAAGAACACCGCACCATGAAAGGCATCCATCCTTCCATTATCATTGGTACACCGGGACGTATGAACGACCATTTGAGCAAGCAGAATTTTGATGCATCCAGTGTACGGACATTGGTCATCGATGAATTTGACAAGTGTTTGGAATTTGGTTTCCAAGAAGAAATGGCTACGGTCATCGGACAACTACCGAACTTACAACGGCGGTTCTTGCTATCGGCCACCGATTCGGAAGAAATTCCACAATTCACCGGCATGAACCGCACCACCAAACTCAGCTTCTTGAATGAAGAAGAACCGATTTCAGAACGGATACATATATATAAGGTAATGTCGCCTATCAAAGACAAGCTTGAAACCTTGTATAAATTACTCTGTACACTCGGAAGCCAATCGACTTTGGTGTTCTGCAATCATCGGGAAAGTGTAGAACGGGTAGGGAAGTACCTTCAATCACAAAAGTTCCCTTGCGGAGTCTTTCATGGAGGTATGGAACAAGAAGACCGTGAACGTTCGCTCTATAAATTCCGTAATGGAAGCTGTCATGTGTTGATATCTACCGATCTTGCAGCTCGCGGCCTTGACATCCCTGATATTGAAAACATCGTTCACTATCACATGCCTATCCAAGAAGACGGATACATCCACCGTAACGGACGTACCGCCCGTTGGGAAGCCGAAGGAAATTCATACATTATTCTTCATGGTGAAGAAACCTTGCCGGCATACATCCAAGAGGAACCGGAACTATTCACATTACCTGAAAAGACTCCTAAACCTTCCCAACCGGAATTTGTTACTTTATATATTGGAAAAGGGAAGAAAGACAAAATCAATAAGATCGACATTGTAGGCTTTCTCTTTAAAAAAGGTAACCTAAACAAGGAAGAAGTTGGACGAATTGACGTTAAAGACCATTATTCGTTTGCAGCCATCTCGCGCAAAAAGGCAAAACAAGCCCTAAGCTTGATACGTGGTGAAAAGATAAAAGGGGTAAAAACCATCATAGAAGAAGCAAAATAATAACAGATTGTCAACAAACGGAACAAAAATGGGTGCTTACACTTTGAAAAAGATGGAAGTTTATTTGGGAATAATGAAAATAATGCCTATATTCGCATAGATAAAAAACAAATCATAATTGTATCACAATTTAAACCTATTTGGATATGAAAAAGCATAATTTCAGTGCAGGTCCATCTATCCTGCCTCGTGAGGTAATCGAAAATACAGCTCAAGCCGTATTGGATTTCAACGGTCTTTCCATTTTGGAAATCAGCCACCGTTCCAAAGATTTCCAAGCTGTGATTGACGAAGCTGTAGCCTTGTTCAAGGAGTTGCTGAATATTCCGGAAGGCTATTCTGTATTGTTCGTGGGAGGTGGTGCAAGTATGCAATTCTGCATGGTTCCATATAACTTCTTGGAAAAGAAGGCCGCTTATTTGAATACAGGTGTTTGGTCAAAGAAAGCTATCAAGGAAGCAAAGGCATTTGGTGAAGTAGTAGAAGTGGCTTCATCGGCTGAAACTACTTTCAATTATATTCCTAAGGGCTATACGATTCCTGAAGATGCTGATTATTTCCATGTAACCAGCAACAATACTATCTATGGTACTGAAATTCGCAAAGATTTGGACTCTCCTGTTCCAATGATTGCTGACATGTCTTCAGACATTTTCTCTCGCCCGGTAGACGTTTCTAAGTACATCTGTATTTATGGTGGTGCTCAGAAGAATTTGGCTCCTGCCGGTGCTACATTCGTTATCGTAAAGGACGAAGCTTTGAACAAGGTTTCACGTTATATCCCGACTATGTTGAAGTATCAGACTCACGTGGACGGTGGTTCTATGTTCAATACACCTCCAGTATTGCCTATCTACTCGGCTCTACAGACTTTGCGTTGGATCAAGAAGGAAGGTGGCGTAGCGGAAATGCAACGTCGTGCTAAGGAACGTGCCGATTTGCTTTATGGTGAAATCGACCGCAACAAGTTGTTCCGTGCAACCATCGCTGATCCAGAAGACCGCTCATATATGAATATCTGCTTCGTCATGAACGATGAATACAAGGAATTAGAACCTGAATTCATGAAGTTCGCTACTGAAAGAGGTATGGTAGGCATCAAGGGACACCGTTCGGTTGGTGGTTTCCGTGCATCATGCTATAACGCAATGCCATTGGAAAGCGTTCAGGCTCTCGTGGACTGCATGCAAGAATTTGAAAAGCTTCATTAATTGATAACCATAAAATAAGGGCATGCCTTGGCATGTCCTTATTCTTTATAAATTTAAAACCATGAAAGTATTAGTAGCAACTGATAAGCCGTTTGCCAAGATTGCAGTAGACGGCATCCGTAAAGAAATAGAAGCAGCAGGTTACGAACTCGTATTGCTGGAAAAGTATGGCGAAAAGGCCAATTTGTTGGAAGCCGTTAAGGACGCCAACGCTATCATTATCCGTAGCGACATCATCGATGCCGAAGTATTGGATGCAGCCAAGGAACTAAAGATTGTGGTTCGTGCCGGTGCAGGTTATGACAATGTAGACCTTGCCGCTGCTACAGCTCACAATGTATGCGTAATGAATACTCCGGGACAGAATTCAAATGCCGTTGCCGAATTGGCTTTGGGTATGATGGTCATGGCTGTCCGCAACATGTACAACGGTACTTCAGGCTCCGAATTGATGGGCAAGAAGTTGGGTATCCATGCATATGGTAATGTCGGCCGCAATGTAGCCCGTATCGCTAAGGGATTCGGCATGCAGATTTATGCATACGATGCATTCTGCCCAAAGGAAGTGATTGAGGCTGACGGTGCAATAGCTGTGAACAGTGCAGAAGCTCTTTATGAAACTTGTAATGTGGTTTCACTCCATATTCCGGCAACTGCTGAAACCAAGAACTCCATCAATTATGACTTGGTGAACAAGATGCCGAAGGGAGGCTTGTTGGTGAACACCGCCCGCAAGGAAGTCATCAACGAAACAGAACTCATCAAGTTAATGGAAGACCGTCCGGACTTGAAGTATGTAACAGACGTTATGCCGGCCGCACATGCAGAATTTGCTGAAAAGTTTGCCGGACGCTACTTCACTACACCGAAGAAGATGGGTGCTCAGACAGCTGAAGCAAACATCAATGCAGGTATTGCAGCTGCCAAGCAAATCGTTGGCTTCTTGAAAGACGGTTGCGAAAAATTCCGTGTCAATAAATAAAACCTTTAAATACTAGAATCTAATACCACTATGGCTGTAATCAAACCTTTTAAAGGCATCCGTCCACCGAAAGCATTGGTGGAAGAGGTAGCTTCACGTCCTTACGACGTATTGAACTCTGCCGAAGCACGTGCAGAAGCCGGTGATAACGAAAAGTCACTCTATCATATCATCAAACCGGAAATCAACTTCCCGGAAGGTACCGATGAACACGACCCGTGTGTATACGAAAGTGCTGCAGAACATTTCCAGATGTTCCAGGACAAAGGTTGGTTGGTACAGGATGAAAAGGAAAACTACTACGTATATGCTCAAACCATGAACGGCAAGACCCAATATGGTTTGGTAGTTGGTGCTTATGTTCCTGATTATATGAACGGTGTCATTAAGAAGCATGAATTGACTCGTCGTGACAAAGAAGAAGACCGCATGAAGCATGTTCGTGTAAACAATGCCAACATCGAACCGGTATTCTTTGCTTATCCGGACAATGCTGAACTTGATGCTATCGTAGCAAAATATACCGCAGGTACTCCGGAATACGATTTCATCGCTCCAGGTGATGGCTTTGGTCACACCGTTTGGGTAATCGACCAACAAGAAGACATCGATGCCATTACGAAGGCATTTGCTGCTATGCCGGCTCTTTACATAGCCGATGGTCACCACCGTTCAGCTGCTGCTGCATTGGTCGGTGCTGAAAAGGCTCAACAAAATCCGAACCATAAGGGTGATGAAGAATACAATTATTTCATGGCAGTATGTTTCCCAGCCAACCAGTTGACTATCATCGACTACAACCGTGTAGTAAAGGATTTGAACGGCTTGACTCCGGAAGAATTCCTTGCAGCAGTAGGCAAGAACTTCATTGTAGAAGAAAAGGGTGCTGACATCTATAAACCAAATGCATTGCATAACTTCTCCCTTTATTTAGAAGGCAAGTGGTATAGCTTGACCGCAAAGGAAGGTACATACGATGACAATGACCCAATTGGTGTACTTGACGTAACCATTTCTTCCAACTTGATTTTGGATGAAATTCTCGGCATCAAGGACCTTCGTTCAGACAAGCGTATCGACTTCGTAGGTGGAATCCGCGGTTTGGGCGAATTAAAGAAGCGTGTAGATAGCGGTGAAATGAAGGTAGCTTTGGCGCTCTACCCAGTAAGCATGAAGCAATTGATGGATATCGCCGATACAGGTAATATCATGCCTCCAAAGACTACTTGGTTTGAACCGAAACTTCGTTCAGGTTTAATTATCCATAAGTTGGTATAATAAAAAAGAAAGAGGCTCCATTGAGCCTCTTCTTTTTTATGTTGTAATCAGTTCCCAACAAATCTTGATAAAGAAGATTGCCAAGACTATGATGATTACCGGTTTCACAAATCCCGTTCCCTTGCTTGTGAAATAATTGGCTCCGATGTAATTACCCGCAATACCAAATACCGCCGCAACCAACGCCAACGGAAACCACACCACTCCGTGAACCAAAAATACCGCCAAGGCCGCGAAATTGGTCGAAAGATTGATGACCTTAGTTGTACCGGCGGCTTCATTCAAACTTACATGAGCTACCGCGGTCAACAATAACATCAAGAATGTTCCTGTACCCGGACCATAGAAACCATCGTATACCCCAATCACCAATGCCAATGACATGATGATAATCATGGTCTTTCGTTCAGAAAAAGGCGTTTTGTCGGATTGAAGGGATTTCTTACGCAACACATAACATGCCGTGAGCGGGAGAACAATCAACATGATAATTTTGAATGCATCCGCTTCCACCAACAAAGCCAATCGCGCACCTAACCATGAACCAAGCAAAGCGGTAACTACGGCCGGTAATACACGCTTCCAATGAATAAATCCACAACGGGCATAGTGCCAAGTAGCTACAGTAGTACCCAAGCAAGCACTGAACTTATTTGTACCAATGGCCGCATGAGGCGGAAGACCTGCAATCAGATAAGCAGGAAGAGAAATCAAGCCACCGCCACCGGCAATGGCATCAATAAAGCCCGCAAGGAAAACCAGCGGACAGACAATCAGGTATTCTATCATATTACTTTTTAGATTTTCGCAAAAATAACCATTTTATTTGTACCTTTGCAATCTATTGAAAAGAATTTACGAATGACACAAGAAGATACCTATAAAACCATTACTGACTTAGCCGAAGGTATATTTACCGAGAAGCGAAGCAAGTTCATTGCCATCGCCATTCCGGTACGTACCTTGGAGGAGGTAAAACAACATTTGGAGGTTTATCAGAAGAAATATTACGATGCCCGTCATGTGTGTTATGCCTACATGTTGGGCCATGAACGTCTCAATTTCCGTGCCAATGACAATGGAGAACCTTCGGGTACGGCAGGAAAGCCTATCCTCGGTCAGATCAACTCTAACGAATTGACGGATATCTTGATTATTGTTGTTCGTTATTTTGGAGGTATCAAATTAGGTACAAGCGGATTGATTGTAGCTTATAAAGCCGCCGCCGCCGAAGCCATAGCCGCCGCAACTATCATCGAAAAGACGGTGGACGACAACGTGTACTTTGCCTTCGAATATCCTTTCATGAACGATGTGATGCGCATCGTAAAGGAAGAAGAACCGGAAATCCTGGAACAATCTTACGATATGGATTGCTTGATGCGCCTCCGAATCCGTCGCTCCATGATGCCAAAGCTACGAGCAAGACTGGAAAAGGTGGAAAGCTTACGATTTATTGAAGAAGAGGAAGAAGAAAAATAAAAGCGGGGAATTCCCCGCTTTTTTATTGCATCTTCAAACATGCCAGATAATCATAATGTTCTCCTTCCTGAACCAACTCTGCCTTAAAACCATTTTCAGCGGCATAATAGGATAGTGTCTGGAAATCCACGTAGAGCCAATCAAACGGTTCACCCTTGATTTGCTTGTATTGCATGCGGAAATCTATTTCACCATAATAACCGGCGGCTAGGTCTACCAAGAAACTTCCGTCTTCGTCCTCGAACAAATAACGGAGGTCAGAAGAATCCATATAGATGCATCCACCTGGGTTAAGAAGTTGCTTCATTTTCGTGAAGAAGGCACCCATGTTTTCCAATTTTCCGATGATACCCGAGCCATTCATCAACATCAGAATTGTATCAAACTTTTGCAAATAATTCTCATCAAACAAGTTGATCTGATATGCCTGACGAATCCCTCTCTTTTGCATGATTTCTACCGAAAGAGGGGAGATGTCAATCGCTTCTACCTCCTTACCCATGTCTTGTAAGGCCAAAGCATGGCATCCACTTCCCGCACCACAATCCAAGATTTTACCACTCGCTAAACGCAAAGCTTCTTGTTCCAGGGGAGGCATTTCATCAAAGGTACGGAAAAGTTGTTCGGCAGGAATTTCATCTTCCTCGAATTGAGAAGAGAACACACGAAGTTTAGCGGCACGACCTTTGTGGAAATAATCGGCAATAGCCGCACCCATCGGGTCCTTTTGAGGGGATAAAAGATTCGTTTTCATGACTTCAACCCTTTCTTAGCCTTCAACACACGAGGAATATCAATCAAGACTACACCCACCAAAATTCCCAAGATACCATAATCCATCCAATCCCAATAACCTTGGTGCATCACGATATACGAAGCCGCCATGCCTAAACATAGCAAAGCCTTTACCGACGAAAAGATGATCTGACCTTTCGGCAAGACACGAAGTTCACGACCGAAATAAAATACGCCCATCATGGAAGCCACCAAGAGCAACATCATGAGGTTCTGATTGACTACAATACCATTCAACGTTACCAACAATACGAAAAAGAACACAATAGCCGAAAAATTCAAGCCATACATATTTCGCTTGAAATCCTTCTTGGCTTGCTCTTCTCTAGCCTTCTGATTCTCGTACTTGATTTCGTTTCGGAAACTATATTTCTTTTCTGACATAAGCATTGATTTTAAAGTTTCTGCAAATGTAAGAAATCAAGTGTGGAAATGCAAATCCCTTTTATCCGAAAACCTTCACTCGATCTTCTAACGGCTTGTATTTCTTATCATCCGGAGTGGAAGTGGGCATACCGAAAGGCATTTGAGCCATGAGTTTCCACGTCTTGGGAAGATGCCATTCATATTGTACTTCCTCATCGATAAGCGGATTGTAATGCTGGAGAGAAGCCCCGAATCCCAAGTCTTCCAGCATGGTCCATACCACAAACTGATGCATACCCGAAGTTTGTTGTGACCAAATCTTGAAATTCTCGGCATAGAGCGGGTAAGTAGCCATGAATTTCTCCACTACCTCGGTATCTTCGAAGAAAAGAATGGTTCCATGTCCACTCGCAAAACTATGATCGACTTTTTGGCTGGTATTGAGATACACATCTTCCGGCAAAATCTTTTTCAAGGTTTCCTTAACGATGTTCCACAACTTCCGATGCTCTTCGCCTTGCAACAAGACAATACGGGTCGTTTGAGAATTGAAGGCCGAAGGTACATGCTTCACGGCATTGTGAAGAACATGCACCACTTCATAATCTGCCACTGGCGAATCACTCGATAAGTTGTAATAACTTCTACGATTGATCAATGCTTCTTCAAAAGTTCTTTTCATATCTATTACTTCATATTCATTTTATCAACACCCTCTATCTTCATTTGTTCAATCTATCAGAGCATAGAAAAATTATCTAGTCAATCATAGCAAATTTTATAAAAATCTACTTATCTTTGGATAACAAGAACAAAGGTTACAGGTTATGCGTAAGATAATTTTACTATTAGGTTTGGTATTAGGGATAAATTCATTTTCCCAAAATGTAGGATATAAGAATCCTGTGATATCGGGGTTCTATCCGGATCCAAGTGTATGTCGAGTAGGCGATGATTTCTATCTCGTCAACTCCAGCTTCCAATTCTTCCCAGGAGTACCTATCTTCCATAGCAAGGACTTGGTCCATTGGGAACAAATCGGCAATGTACTCAACCGTCCATCGCAACTCTATCTCAAGGATGCGGCTTCATGGGCAGGCATTTATGCACCCACCATCCGATACCACAAGGGGACTTTCTATATGATTACAACCAATTGTTCGGACAAAGGAAACTTCATTGTGCATACTACCGACCCATCCGCCTCATGGTCGGACCCTATCTGGTTGAAGCAAGGAGGTATCGACCCTTCACTTTATTTCGAAGATGAAAAGTGTTACTTAGTGAGCAATCCATCCGATTGTATCTATCTAAGTGAAATCAATCCAAAAACGGGTGAACAACTCAGCGAATCGAAGGCTTTATGGACTGGTACAGGAGGCAGATATCCTGAAGCTCCTCATATCTACAAGAAAGATGGATGGTATTACCTGTTGATATCCGAAGGAGGTACAGAGATGGGACACAAGGTTACCATCGCCCGAAGCAAGAACATTGACGGACCATATACCCCCAATCCTAGCAACCCAATCTTGACACATATCGACCAACAAGCTCAGAGCAACCCTATCCAAGGAACAGGACATGCCGACCTTGTACAAGCTCAAGACGGCTCATGGTGGATGGTCTTTTTGGCCTTCCGTCAACAATCGGGCGCACATCATTTGCTTGGACGAGAAACCTTTCTAGCTCCTGTTAGTTGGGAAAAGAATGCTTGGCCGGTAGTGAACGGAAATGGCATGGTTCATGTGGATATGAATGTGCCGACACTCCCTCAACAACCTTATGCCCTAAAACCAATCCGTACCGTATTCGATGGTGCTACATTGGGCCACGAATGGATGTATTTGCGTAATCCAATCGCCGAAAATTATAAGTTTACCAAGAAAGGAATCCAGATGCATGGTACATCTTCCAATCTTGATAGTTGGACCACTCCACCTACCGGTCTTTTCCGTCGACAACAACACATCCAGTTCACATCGGGCACTTGCCTTGAATTGGAAAAGGGTAAGCCAGGCGATGAAGCTGGATTGACGCTCTACCGGGAGTTCCATTCGCATTACGATTTATTCGTACGCCAGGAATCCGATAAACAACAAGCCGTGGTGCTCCGTTATCAATTAGGTGAGTTGAAGCATATCGAAAAAGTAATCCCTATCCCTTGTGGAAAGGTAAAATTACAAATCTCGGGAGAAGCGGACAATTATATCTTCCGCTATGCCGTAGAAGATAATCCATTTGTAGAGATTGACAAGATGAATACCAAGTATCTGAGTACAGAGACTGTAGGTGGATTCACTGGAATGGTGATAGGCATGTATGCCACATCACCAACCGATTCGAAGAACACCGCAACATTTGAATATTTTGATTATAAAGGAAAGTGAAAATAATTAAACAAATAGAGTTATGAAAACAGACATTGAAATTGCTCGAAGTATTGAATTGAAGAAAATAAAGGAATTGGCCAAGTCCGTAGGGATGCCTGAAGATCATGTAACCCATTATGGACGACACATGGCCAAAGTAGATATCAGCTTGATTGACGATGAAAAGATCAAGAACAATCATTTGATTCTGGTAACCGCCATTACGCCTACCAAGGCGGGTATCGGTAAGACCACCGTATCCGTGGGCTTGGCCTTAGGCTTGAACCACATCGGCAAGAATGCGATTGTAGCCCTTCGCGAACCTTCCCTCGGACCTTGCTTTGGGATGAAGGGTGGGGCAGCCGGTGGTGGCTATGCCCAAGTCCTCCCGATGGAAAAAATTAACCTCCACTTCACGGGAGACTTCCATGCCATTACCTCGGCCAACAACATGATCTCGGCTCTGTTGGACAATTACATTTATCAGAACCGTGATAATGGCTTTGGTTTGAAAGAAATCCTTTGGCGTCGTGTATTAGACGTGAATGACCGCTCGCTTCGCTACATCGTAACGGGTCTCGGTCCAAAGACCAACGGTATCACCCAAGAATCAGGTTTCGACATTACTCCGGCTTCGGAAATCATGGCTATCCTTTGCTTGGCCAAGGATGAAGATGATTTGCGTCGTCGTATTGAGAATATCCTTCTCGGCTTTACTTACGACAATAAACCTTTCACCGTAAAGGACTTGGGTGTTGCAGGAGCTATTACCGTTCTCTTGAAGGATGCTCTTTCACCTAACCTCGTACAAACGACCGAAAATACACCTGCATTCGTACATGGTGGTCCTTTTGCCAACATCGCCCATGGATGCAACTCTGTATTAGCTACCAAATTGGCTATGACTTTCGGCGATTATGCCATTACAGAAGCTGGTTTCGGTGCCGACCTCGGTGCAGAAAAGTTCTATGACATCAAGTGCCGCAAAGCTGGTTTGAATCCAAAACTTACCGTACTTGTTGTAACCGCACGTGCCTTGAAGATGCATGGTGGTGTATCACAAGACATCGTTGGCCAACCAAACCTCGAAGCGTTGAAGGTGGGTATTGCCAACATGGACAAACACCTTGACAATTTGTTGAAATTCGGTCAAAACGTGGTCGTAGCCTTCAATCGTTATGGCGATGATGTGGAAGACGAAATCGATTATGTACGCCAACATTGTGCTGAATTGGGTATCGGATTTGCCGTGAACAATGCCTTTGTTGAAGGTGGTAAGGGTGCCGTAGAACTGGCTAATCTTGTGGTAAAGACCATCGAAGAAAATCCGTCAAAAGAGTTGAAATTCGCATACAAGGACGAAGATGAAGTAAAGGACAAGGTATGCAAAGTAGCTTGTAATCTTTATGGTGCCAAGTTAGTGACATTCAGTCCTACCGCTAAAAAGAAATTGGCAATAATTGAGGAGTTGGGATATACCCATTTCCCAATTTGTATTGCCAAGACCCAATACTCTTTCTCAACCAATGCGAAGCTTGTCAATGTGCCTAAGGACTTCGAATTCCATGTACAAGACATCGTTATCAATGCCGGTGCCGAAATGCTGGTAGTTATCTCTGGTGAAATCATGCGTATGCCGGGATTGCCAAAGAATCCACAAGCGTTACATATTGATATTGTGAACGGTCAAATCGAAGGTTTGTCCTAAAAGAAAAGGAGTGGGGTGAATCATCACCCCACTCCTAAATCCGTATTCTCCATCAATACCTCTATCCGCGGATCATCCTTGATCATCGGATAAACCTCTTTCGCAAACCAGGAGGCTAATTCCTTGTCTTGCTTTATTGAAGTATGGTTATCACAAAACACATTCACACTGAAGTATTCAAAATGTGCCTTGGCCAGCTCAATGTCTTTCAGGATGTGCTCCTTGGTTTCTCCTTGCGTACAACACAATAGACAAATGCCTTGGAAATGTTGAGCGATGTCTTGAACGGAAACCGATGATGGGATTCCTTTCTTCCATGCCTCCCGAAGAGCCGTATCAAAGGTTTCTACCCCACAACGGAACTTCACCTTGGCAGGCGCAAATTGTTCGGCAAAGGAAGCCAGTTTTTTACGAAACATGTAGTGCGCCTCGAACCAAAGGGTATGAATCTTTTTCTCCTTTACCACTTCTTTGATGAAGGCTATGGTTTCTTCATCAAGTTCCATGGCCGAACCGGAATTAATCACATCAAGCACTCCATATTGCCCTGTTACTTGACGCAAAACGGGCTCGTTCACTTCGAAGGGACGCTCGCTCACATCTTCGTGGTAATCGCAAAACGTACACTTCCGCCAACGACACCCCATCCCTTGCAACAAGACAAATTCCCGGGGCATCTTGGTCGATATCAACGCGTATCTATCCATGATCATTCCAATTTAAGCACGTAGCGACGCAAAGCATGAATCACGGCATATGCCATCGGGGTACCAAAAACCGACTCGATGAGCAACTTCACACCATATTGGAAGGCGATCATCATCAAGAGGTCGTGAGTGGAAACAATACCCAAGAAAGCGATGAGCACGAAAGGTAAGGAATCGAACAGATAAGCCACCGCCGAACTACCGATTGTACGGACCCAAAGGTGTTTACCCTTCGTCTTTATCTTGATTTTTTCCATGAGCCATGCATTGGAAAGTTCACCCAAAAGGAAACCCACCAACGAGCCGATCACGATTCGAGGAACATAGGAGAACAGATGATTATAGGCCGTCTCCGTTTCCGCCAGATAATCGGGCGAAGGGAGCCATACCCCTATCTGTGTACAAATCACCATGAGGATATTACAGAAGAAGGTCATCCAAATCACTTTTCGAGCGGTCTTGAAGCCCCACAACTCCGTGAGGACATCGCCCAGCATATAAGCAAAAGGGAAGGTGATGGTACCTGCGTCGAAATAGAAGAGACCGAAAATACTAATGACCTTGACGGCCATAATGTTGGATACCAAATAGAGTGTTACGAAGAGGGCCGTGATGGTCATTAACGCCGTGTGGCTACTCATTCGGTTTTTTTTAAAAGGGTGTTCCGATACCTTTTTCATTTTCTGATTACTGATTACTGATTACGTGGGCAAAGGTATAAAAAAAATAGGTATGGAGAATATCCATACCTACTTTTTTGTGTATTTTATCGAATCAATACCAGCATGCCGGTGTAGCACCCATTTCGTATTCCAATGTACCACCCTTAGCAATGTCTTCAAATTCAATCCATGCCTTTTCATACGGCTGGCCATTGAGCTTGATGCTTTGGATGTACTTGTTTTCCTTGGAATTGTTATGAGCGATGATGGTAAACTTACCGTCACGTACATTCAATACGGCCTTGTCCACGTTCGGCGAACCGAATACATAACGTCCATCGGCTGGGTTCAACTGATAGAAACCGAGGGATGACAAGACATACCAGGAAGACATGGCACCTACATCTTCGTTACCCGAAAGACCATCCGGTTGGTCGCTATACATCATATCGTAAACCTGACGTACTCGATCGGCCGCTTTAGCCGGTTCACCCGCCATGGTATAGAAGTAGATAATGTGGTGGCTCGGTTCATTACCATGAGCGTACTGACCAATCAAACCACTGATATCCGGAGAAGTATTTTCACCGTCCAACTTCGCTTCGGCCACAAACAATTCGTCCATCTTCTTTACCAACGCTTCCTTGCCACCGAAACATTCCACCAAACCTTCAAAATCGTGCGGAGTGAGGAAGGTATATTGCCATGCATTGCCTTCGCAATAGTCATCGTCACGGTGAGTCGATGCAAACGGATTGAACGGTTCGTGGAATTCACCCTTAGTACCACGACCACGCATGAAACCGGTTTCCTTGTCGAAGAAGTTCTGGTATGAACGGCTACGCTTGAAGAAGTATTCATAATCTTCGGTCTTACCGAGCTTCTTGGCGGCCAATGCTACCGAACCGTCGGCTACGGCATATTCCATATCGTTGGCTACGGATTCCTTCATCATGTCGTATGGGATGAAACCATATTGCTTACGGATATCCTGACCTCTATCATCGAGCATAACCGAGTTCTTCAAGGCTTCAAAAGCGGTTTCGGTATCTTCGATGTAACCCTTGTTCAAACCATCGGCCACGATGATGACACCCGGATTACCCACCATACAATCGGTTTCACAACCCATCAAGTGCCATACCGGCAACTTGCCTTGTTGCTTGTAGATGTTGACAAATGCCCACATCATGTCCTTCATCATTTCCGGATGAATGATAGACATCAACGGATGAGCCGAGCGATAGGTATCCCAGCAAGACATGGTGGTATAGTTTACGAAGCCTTCGCCCTTGTGCATCTGATGATCGGCACCGTAATAATCACCGTTCACATCGCAGAATTCCGAAGGAGCGATCATGGTATGGTACAGAGCGGTATAGAAAATGGTCTTGGTCTTATCGCTAGGAGATTCCATGTCGATTTTAGCCAATGCCTTTTCCCAAGCTTGATCGGCTTGTGCTACGGTACCTTCGAAATCCCAACCCGGAAGTTCTGTTTGGAGATTCATTTTCGCATTTTCAATCGAAGTAGGAGAGAGTGCTACCTTCACATATACCGGTTCCTTGGCATCTACGTTGACACGTGCATAGACGATTTTACCTTCACCCTTGTCGGCCATGGCATCGCCTCTATCCACCATGACATCCATCGATGCTATCGGTTGTGAGAATTCAGCCACGAAGAACACACGTTGGTCATTGGCCCAACCGCTGGAATAACGATAACCTTCAATGGTCTTTTCACCGGTCTTGGCGATGTATGCCTTGGTCGGACTATCCCAACAACCACCGTTCTGGAGGTCGAATACCACGGCGGCATTTTCCGGTTGATTGAATGTATACTTGTGGAAACCTACACGCTTGGTAGCGGTCAATTCCACATCCACACCATAACGCAAGAGGTGAGTAGCATAGTACCCCGGCTTCACCACTTCCTTACTTCTATTAGAATAAGACCACAAGCCCGATTGTGGGTCCTTTTCATTGCCACGGGCGTAAGTCACCTCACCGGTTACCGGCATCACGGTGATGTCAAACAAATCACCGATACCCGTACCGCTCAAATGCATATGAGAAAAACCGATGACGGTAGAATCTGAAATATGATAGCCCGATGTCCAGTCCCATTCCTGAGGAATGCTGGTAGGGCCCAATTGCACCATACCCCAAGGCACGTTGGCACCTACGAACACGTGTCCGTGACCACCCGAACCAATGTATGGATCTACGTATTGTGTCAAGTCTTTCGGCTCATCGTTAGCCTGGGGACTTGTACAACCGTACCCCGCTAAAAGCAGGGTACAGAGGGTTGTTACAAAAAATTGTTTTTTCATGTAGTCTGTAAACCTTTATTTAATCAAACTTACCATAACGAGTCGGCAACAACTTACGGTCACCAAGGGTGTTGTCCACTCTCGCTACATTGATCCAGAACTTGTTTTCTCGTACGCTTTCGATTGGATAAGCGGCCTTCGCACGGCTATAGCTATGGTTCCATTCGTCGGCTACCACTTCATATTCTGGGTGTGGAGCATTGATGAGTACGTTGTCTTCCTTATCAGCACGTCCGTCCTTCACTTCCTGAATTTCTTCCCAGATAGTCTTCATCACTTCCACGAAATTGTCGAGTTCCCACAAGCTTTCACTTTCGGTCGGCTCGATCATCAATGTACCGTGTACCGGGAAGGAGAGGGTAGGCGCATGATAACCGAAGTCCATCAAACGCTTCGCAATATCGTTTTCGCTAATGCCGCACATGTCGTGCAAGTAACGGCAATCGAGAATCATTTCGTGACCTACAAAACCGGTTGCACCCGAGTAAACGATACCGTAAGTATCTCTCAAGCAAGCGGCCAAATAGTTTGCACTCAAGATAGCGGTCTTGGTAGCACGTGTCAAGCCTTCAGTACCCATCATGCTGATGTAACCGTAAGTAATCGGGAGAATACCGGCGCTACCATAAGGAGCTGCAGATACCTGATTGGCTTCATTACCGAACATGAAGTGACCCGGCAAGAACGGAACGAGGTGTTCGGCCACACCGACTGGACCTACGCCCGGACCACCACCACCGTGAGGGCTGGCAAATGTCTTGTGGAGGTTCAAGTGGCAAACGTCTGCACCGATAGTACCCGGATTGGTCAAACCTACCTGAGCATTCATGTTGGCACCGTCCATGTACACCTGTGCACCGCAAGCATGGATAATTTCACAAATCTTCTTGATTTCCGGTTCGAAGATACCGTGAGTAGACGGATAAGTAATCATGAGAGCCGCCAAGTCGTCCTTGTTGGCTTCTGCCTTCGCACGGAGGTCTTCTACATCCACATTACCCTTTTCATCGCATGCACAAGTTACGGTAGTGAAACCGCATTGTACGGCCGATGCCGGATTGGTACCGTGAGCCGAAGAAGGAATCAAGATCTTGTTACGATGACCTTGACCGATACTTTCCAAATAAGCACGGATGACACGGAGACCGGTGTATTCACCAGCCGCACCTGAGTTCGGTTGGAGAGTCATGCCGGCAAAACCGGTAATCACCTTCAACTGGTTGCAGAGGTTTTCGATGAGTGTCTGATAACCCTTTGCCTGATCTTCCGGCACAAACGGGTGAATGTTCATGAAGCCTGCATTGCTGAGTGGAGTCATTTCCTGAGCAGCATTCAACTTCATGGTACAAGAACCGAGGGAAATCATTGAGTGAGCCAACGAGATATCCTTGCGTTCAAGGCGCTTGATGTAGCGCATCATTTCGGTTTCTGTATGATACTTATTGAAGATTTCGTGAGTCAAGAACGAAGTACGACGACGCAATTCGCGGTTCATCGACGATGCTTCGGTTACATCCTGCACTTCGATAATCGGTTCTTCGGCGGCAATGCAGAAGATAGAAAGCAATACGTTCAACTTCTTGATATCGGTTGTTTCGTCAATACTCAAACCTACCATACCATTGTCGAAGTAACGGAGGTTCACTTCCTTGCTCAAAGCAATGGTGCGGAGCTTCTGCTGGGAAACGTGTTCCGGCAATTCCAAATACAAGGTATCGAAGAACAATTCATTCTTCTGGACAAAGCCTAACTTGGTCAATGCCTTGTTCAAGTAAGTAGCGATGCTATGAATGCGCTTCGCAATGGTCTTGATACCATCCTGTCCGTGATAGCAAGCATAGAAACCAGCCATGGTAGCGAGCAATGCCTGAGCGGTACAGATGTTGGATGTAGCCTTTTCGCGCTTGATATGCTGTTCACGAGTCTGCAAAGCCATACGGTAGCAAAGCTTGCCGTACTTGTCCTTCGAAAGACCGATGATACGACCCGGCATGTTACGCTTGAACTCATCGCGAGTAGCGAAGTAAGCGGCCGACGGACCACCGTAGAACATTGGGATACCCAAACGTTGAGTGCTACCGAATACAATGTCAGCACCCCATTCACCTGGAGGAACGAGCATCGCAAGCGAGAGGATATCTGCATCAACGGCTACCTTGCAATTAGCGGCATGAGCCTTTTCCACGAATTCGCGATAATCTTCTACGCTACCGTTGGAATTCGGATACTGGATGATGCAACCGAAGATTTCCGGAGCAAATTCCAAAGTCTTGTAATCGCCCACAAGGATAGTCATGCCCTGAGGAATCACGCGTGTACGGATAACGGCCAAGTTTTGTGGGAAGATGTTTTCGTCCACGAAGAGCACGTTGGCACCTGCCTTCTGTTGGGCACGGCTACGGAGCTGGAACATCATGTTAGCGGCTTCGGCGGCGGCGGTAGCTTCGTCCAGAAGCGAGCAGTTGGCAAGCGGCATGGCGGTCAAGTCGGATACTGCGGTCTGGAAGTTCAACAAAGCTTCCAGGCGTCCTTGCGATACTTCAGCCTGATACGGAGTATAAGAAGTATACCACACCGGATTTTCGAATACATTACGTTGGATCACGGCAGGACAAATGGTGTCATACCAACCCATACCAATATAAGAAGTATAGAGTTTGTTTTGCGATGCCAAATCAGCTACATGTTCCGCAAACTGGCGTTCGGTCATCGGAGCGCCCAATGCCAAAGGTTCCTGCAAACGGATATTGGTAGGAATGGTCTTGTCGATAAGTTCGTCCACACTACTCACGCCGATTTTTTCAAGCATAACAGGAAGGTCCGCTTCCTGAATACCGTTATGACGGTTGGTCAATAAATCTGTTTTCATAATACGATTATTTAATATTTTAATTTCTTCTGATTACTGATTACCTGATTACCCTCTTATCGGAAGAAAGGGTTGTTCTTCTTCTCATAGCCGATAGAAGTGGAAGGTCCGTGTCCCGGATAGACGCGGGTTTCTTCCGGAAGAGTGAACAAATGACTACAAATTCCTTCGCGGAGTTCATCAAAGTTGCCTCCCTTCAAGTCGGCCCGTCCGATGCTACCATAGAAAAGTACATCCCCGGCAAATACACATGCAGCTTCCTCGCAATAGAACACCACACTACCCGGTGAATGGCCCGGCACATGAAGCACTTTCAGGGTGGTATCACCAAAAGTGATGGTATCGCCCTCGCAAAGGTAGCGACCCAATGCCGGCTGCTTTTCTTCATAAAGGAATCCGAAACTACGGGCCATAGCCGATGCCTGGTCCAACCAGAACTCGTCTTGTTGACTACCTTCCGGACGCAAGCCGTATTCCTGGAAGAGGAACGGATTGCCGAATACATGATCCAAGTGCAAATGGGTACAAAGCACATGCTTCAACGTGAGATTATTGTCGGAAAGATATTCCTTCAACATCTGTTTTTCTTCCGGATAGAAACATCCCGCATCAATCACCACCGCCTCACCGGTCTCATCGGAGAGTACGTAGCAATTCACGGGGAACATATTGAATTCGAATTTCTTTATTTTCATGGTTTTTCTTATTTCACAGGTACATACACCACTTTCTTCGTTTCAAAGAATTCTTCCTCAAACACATCCTTCAAATCGAAAAGGTCGGTCTGATGACGCACCGGCATGGTTTCCTTTTCCAACTCACCTCCCTTGAGACAGATCAGTCCGTTAGGCAAAGCATTGCGTTGTTCGATGCTGATGTTCTTGCGGATAATCTTGAGCAAGTCGGTGAGAGGCATCACGGCACGGCTCACCACATAGTCGAACTTCTGCTTTTCTTCTTCGGCCCGGCAATGGCGGAAAGTCACGTTCTTCAAGCCGATAGCAGTAGCGATTTCGGTCGCCACACGCACCTTCTTGCCGATGCTGTCCACCAAGTGGAACTTCACTTCCGGAAAGAGAATGGCGAGGGGAATGCCCGGGAAACCGCCTCCCGTACCGAGGTCCATAATGGTGGTACCGGGCGCAAACTGGGTGTACTTGGCGATGCCGAGCGAGTGGAGCACATGGTGCTCATACAGATTGGTGATGTCCTTGCGGGAAATCACGTTGATTTTCGAATTCCAATCCAAATAGAGGTCATACAACGCCGCGAATTGCATCCGTTGTGTTTCCGATAGATTGGGGAAGTATTTCAGTATTAATTCCATAAAATTCAATTCTTTAAATAAGGCCCGATTTCCTCATAAGGCACCTCGATGACAATCTCGCCCGCCGAATAAGGAGCGATGTCATAACGGTTGAAGAGGAAGAGTACCGCCTCTTTACCCAACAAGAAATTATCAGGGATATACATGTTCGTCATCTGGAGGAAACCCAATTGCTGGAGGTCTTCCAAGGACGCTACGTTTTCTTCGGGATGTTGTTCGGCTTGCTGGTGGATCAACTTGTCCAACAACAACTTTTCAATGTCGGCCTTGGCCGAAGGAAGGAAGACTTCTTCCTGAGTGAGGTGCTTTCCGCTCACGAAATCGAAATTCATCCAGCGGCTCCATTGGTTCGGATGCGCTCCGCCCATGTCCACAAAATAGTTGGCACTCGCATTCACGGTTCCTCCGCGTCCTTCTTCCACGAAAGTCACCAAAGAATAGGTCTGATTGTACCAGTTCGGGATTTCTTCCTCCGAAGTCGCTTGTGACCTGTCGGCTCCATAGAGCTTGCCCACTTCCTGACGATAATCACGGATGTAAACATGCATGAATGAATCCACCGCAACTTCCGGAAGAAGATTCGCATAGTCATCGCCCAACCATTCACGCTGAATGGCCTGATTGATCAAGGTAGCAATGGAGTCGTTTTCATCTTCCAAATAGGTATAGTCGATAGAAAAATCGCAGAAAGGAGAGGAAGCATCATCCGTAAGGTGAGCTGCTTCTTCCCTGAAAATATGATTGTACGGTGAATCGTTCGACGGACCTATCCAGTCGCACCCTGTTACCCCTAGCAATCCCAAGACAATCAGGAACCTATTCACCAACCATTGATAGCGTTTCATTGTTTTAAATTTTCATCTGAAAAGTTCAACGTACAAATATAAGATAACTTTCCGAATTAGCCGAATTTAATACGGATTATTTCGCCCTCCATGCACTTCTACTTTGATACCGAAATTCCCGTTGGCCGATTTCATCTCGAAGGCGGCATTGAAATTGTTGCGCTCCCACGGCAAAGCCGAAGGATTGTACACTTTCCGTCCGTCGGCATCGTACTCACCATAGAGGTTGATTCGCATGCCGCTATTCAGCTTATACGAGGCTCCTTGCCAATTCACCATACCGCTTCCCATACCATTATAAAGCAGGGAATACATCGGTGTACGGGATGAAGTGATGTTCGTGCCGCCCATGTAGGTGATGTTGGGATTCAACTTGAACGCATCGGGATTCAACTGGTAGGGAGTTGTTTCGGAATAGGGTGCCAAATAGGAAAGTGTAGGCAGAATCATCGGAGAAACCACCAACGACTCGGCATTCAACATACTTCCCATGTCAAGAATAAAGCCTCCAAAATCTTTGACTCTGACAGATTCTTGAGCATGGGAAGAAATACAACTAAACAAAATTATAATAAAAGCAATATGTCTTATCATGTAATCTTCATTCTAATGAATGAACAAAGATAATAAAATTCGTTTATCCACCACTCATTTTGCCTCGCTTTTCATGCTTCTCTACAAAGATTTACGTTTATTAACCCTCTCAACATGAATTTGAATATAGATTATTTCCAAAAGAAATTTCTAAAAACATTTGCATTTATCAAATATCTATGTATATTTGCAATCGTTACAAATTTAAAACTATGAAAAGCAGAATTATTTCCATCTGGAACTTTTATGTAGAGGGATTCCGGAACATGACGTGGGGGCGAACCTTGTGGTGGTTGATTCTACTGAAAGTGATTATCCTTTTTGCCGTCCTGAGGGTCTTCTTCTTCCAACCCGTCCTTTCGGGGAAGACCGAAGAGCAGAAAATAGAGCATGTAGGCATGCAATTGATTGAAAAGAAATAACCTTAAAAACGAATATTATGATAGAAAATGCACTAGTCGATTGGTCGAGGGCGCAATTCGCTCTTACCGCCGGGTATCATTGGATTTTTGTTCCGCTGACCTTGGGATTGGCGGTTATCATGGCAACCATGGAAACCCTTTACGTCATCAAGAAGGACGAGTTCTGGAAGCAGACCGCCAAGTTCTGGATGAAACTTTTTGCCATCAACTTTGCCGTAGGTATCGCTACGGGCATCATCCTCGAATTCGAATTCGGTACCAATTGGAGCAACTACTCGTGGTTTGTGGGCGATATCTTTGGCGCTCCGCTCGCTATCGAGGGCATGCTGGCCTTCTTCATGGAAGCCACGTTCTTTGCCGTGATGTTCTTCGGTTGGGAAAAAGTGAGCAAGAAAACACACCTCCTGGCTACTTGGATGACGGGCATCGGTGCCTCTATCTCGGCCATTTGGATTCTCATTGCCAACTCATGGATGCAAAATCCGGTAGGCATGGAGTTCAATCCCGACACGGTGCGTCATGAAATGGTAGACTTCTGGGCATTGGTTCTCAATCCGGTAGCTATCGTCAAGTTCTTCCACTCGGTATTCAGCGGTTGGATGACCGGAGCCATCTTTGTCATTGGCGTAAGCTCCTGGTATTTGCTCAAGAAGCGCGAAACCCGTTTTGCGTTGGCCAGTATCCGTGTAGCGGCCAGTGTAGGTATCATCGGTACGGTGGTATTGATGCTCAGTGGCGATGGTTCGGGTGTGCTGGTGGCTAAATACCAACCCATGAAAATGGCAGCTGCCGAAGGATTGGAAAAGGGTGGGGAATGTGCTCCGTTCTCCATCGTGCCGGGAGTAGAGATACCGGGCATGCTTTCCATACTTGCCACACACGACATCAACGGATGTGTGCCGGGCATCGAAGACATCCTGAACGGATATACCGACCACAACGGCATTTCCTATCCCTCGGCCGACGAGAAGATAGCCAAGGGTAAATTGGCATTGGAAGCATTCAAGGAATATCGTACATGGAAGGATACAGATCCCGCCAAGGCCGCAGAAGCACGCAAGGTATTGGACGAGAATGTGGACTATTTCGGCTATGGATACATCGATTCTCCTGAAGAACTGGTGCCCAACGTGCCACTGGTGTATTGGTCGTTCCGCCTCATGGTGGGGTTAGGATGTTTCCTCCTGGCGCTGATGGTATTCGTCCTTTGGGCTGAATGGAAAGGAAAGCTCACTTCCATGAGATGGCTCCAATGGGTAGCTCTGTGGAGTATTCCATTGGTATACTTAGCCGGTCAGGCAGGTTGGATTGTAGCCGAAGTGGGTCGCCAACCATGGGTCATCCAAGGCTTGCTTCCGACCAAGGCGGCGGTGTCCAGCGTGAGTGTAGGAGCGGTACAGACTACGTTCTTCCTCTTTGTCGCTATCTTCACCCTCTTCCTGGCAATCGAGATCCGTATCATGCTCAAGGCTATCAAGGAAGGCCCGAAAGGTGTGTGATTCCTTTTTGTTCACCACAGAGGACACAGAGTTCCACAGAGTTTTAATTTAACCTGCGGACATCAAAGAGAAAAAGAAAACTCTGTGAAACTCCGTGTACTCCGCGGTGAAAATATATAGACATAAACTTAAATCGAAAGAATTATGATAACATACGAATTCCTACAACAATATTGGTGGTTCCTCATCTCGCTATTGGGCGGACTACTCGTGTTCCTGCTCTTCGTGCAAGGTGGCAATGCCTTGATTTTCCTAGCCGGAAAGACCGAAGAAGAGCGACAACTCCTCGTGAACTCCACCGGTCGCAAATGGGAGCTTACCTTCACCACGCTCGTGACTTTCGGTGGTGCGTTCTTCGCCTCGTTCCCTTTGTTCTATAGCACCAGTTTCGGGGGTGCCTATTGGGTATGGATAGCCATCCTCATTACCTTCGTGTTCCAAGCCGTATCCTACGAATTCCAGAGCAAGGCAGGCAATATCCTTGGGAAGAACGCCTTCCGTATCTTCTTGATGCTCAACGGTCTTCTTGCTCCGTTGCTCATCGGTACGGCGGTAGGAACCTTCTTCACCGGTTCGCCATTTGTAGTGAACAAGAATGCGGTGGCCGATCTCGGTGCGCCGGTCATCAGCCGTTGGGTAGGCGAGTGGGGCGGCCTCGAAGCCGTGGGCGTTCCGTTCAATCTTTGTTTCGGTCATATGGTGATGTTCCTGGCTATCGTTCTCGGTGCACTCTATGCCATCAACAACATTGCTCACCCTACACTTTCGGGTAGACTCCGCAAGAGCTTGCTCCGTTCGTTTGTCTTGTTCCTCGTGGCCTTGGTATTGGTCTTGGTACAACTCCTCACCATGGAAGGTTTTGCGGTAGACGAAGCCGGTGTGGTAACCCTGGAAGCGGGAAAATATCTGAACAATTTCTTGCAGATGCCGGTAGTGCTCGTGATGTTCCTCTTGGGAGCTGTATTGCTTGTAGCAGGCGTGGTGCTTACCCTCTTGAAGCCGAACTTCAACAAAGGCATTTGGTTGGCTGGCCCGGGTACCGTCCTGGCGGTAATTCCGCTCTTCCTGATTGCCGGATACAACGGAACATCGTACTACCCGTCGGTTGCCGACTTGCAAAGCTCGCTCACCTTGTCGAATAGTTGTTCCAGTGAATTCACGCTCCGCACCATGGCTATCGTTTCACTCATCCTTCCGTTTGTGGTAGCCTACATCGCTTACTTCTGGCACAAGATGAACAACCGTCCGCTCACCAGTGAGGAGTTGAATGAAAATGAATCTTACTGATTACTGATTACCTGATTACCCTCCTAGGCTATATGCCTAGGCAGGAAGTCAGACCGAAGGTGGTTGCCACTGCGGTCAAGATGGTAATAACGATGTTCAGTACTTTACTCCAGGTTAAATAAATTTAGTTGTATTCATGTTCGCGGAAAGATGTATCGTCTTGTTTGGGCCCAACGTATTTTCTTACACGATTAAGACGTATCATCTTTCGTTCACCATGCAAATATACAACATCCGGAAGCCGCAATGTCCGTATTTGTCCGGATATGTCCGTTAATGTCCGAATTTGTCTGTTTTTGTCCGTATTTTAAGAAAGATGCTTACAAGAAAATGTATTGTTTTGTTGGTGGTTTCTGAGGATTTTTGTATCTTTACGTCAAATAAATCATCACTCATAAATCCAACTAAATGTTTAAAAACCGTCCTTACGGCAAGGCTGAACTAGCTTTGCTTTACCAACCATGCAGTACATCGGAATCCGCCTTGAAAACCCTGAACCGCTGGATCAACGGATGTCCGATGCTTGTCGAAGAACTGAAAGAGTTGAATTACCATTCCCGCCGGCACACCTTCCTCAAACCCGAGGTAGAAGCCATTGTAAAGCATTTGGGAGAGCCTTGACGAGGCTCTTTCTTTTATGCTGACGTCACAGAATCACAGAATCACAAATGTTTTTTCTGAGAAAAACATCCATATAAATAGTTTTAATTATATATATAATTAAACGTTTTCTTTGAGTTGAAATGATGAAAATAAACAACTGTGATTCTGTGATTCTGTGACGCTTCTAATTCTTTCTTAAAAAAAAATTTCACCATCATCTTTCATGATTTTCAAAAAAACTTTTATATCTTTACGCAAGTTTTTTGCTATAAAATTATAAATATTAACAGATTATGGAAATACAACACCTATTAAACAAACAAAGATGCAAAGACGTCGAAGAGAGCTATGGAATAAATATTGTTTATCAAGCATTTCGCAGCCCTTGCTTGGCCGTTGCCAATGAAGCGAAGACTTTCGCATTGCATCCAGCCGACCTTTTCTACCAATGTATGTGGTCAATAGATTATCTTAAACAAATCTCCTACGAAGAAAAGGAAGAATACTTCAATGATTTCCTTGAATCAACGATTAAACATTTCAAGAAGGAAGTGAAGAATGTCGATGAAGACGAAATAGCCTTGGCCGTATGTATGGTCATGCAAGCATTGGCAGAGTGGCTGATACGTAGTGGAAACGAATTTTTGCCATTGGTCAAGATATTGAAAGAACAAATGGGAACAAGCGTTTCATTGAAGTTGAATACACTTTTCCAGCATGGTCTTCAATGTGTTAAAGAGAAAGAGATAGCAGATTACATGGCTGCTTATATGACATCCGAAGACGATTGGATTTCGGAAGAACTTGAATACTTGCTGTACGGTATGGAATTTGATGAATTATGTCGAGATCCAGAACATTCCTTACATATAGCTGATGGAAAGAAAAGATCGGTGGTAGTAGCACTAAAAGCAATTCTTGAATCAGATTGGGTAGTAGACGTGAATGGTAAACGACCGAAAAACATCGAAAAGATCATCAATGAAATACTGCAATCAACCTTCAGCGAGAAGAAGAAAACGTACTTGTCACAAACCGTCATACCTTCCAATGATAATGACCCCCAAAAAAGCATGAACCATATAGCTAAAGAATTATCCAAAATAATCAAGAGCTTTGCTACTGAGAAGAAGTAATAAATGCTAAAATACGCTCTGAATGACAAGAAAAGGGGAAAATGAGCATTTATGGAAAGGTAAATTCTTCCTCAAAAATCCGCTCAAACACTTCCCGTTTTCGGGTTTCATCGGCAATAATACCACGCAAAGCCTTCAATTGGGAGGCATTCTCGGACTCGGGAATCCATAGTTTGAGATAGCCTCCTTCGGCATACTTCTCCTGCAGATGTTCGCAATAGCGGAGGTAGTGCTGCTCCTTGGTGAGTTCGGGATAGTGGGAGAGTCCGTATTGCACCGTCCGACGGAGGATTTGCATCGGCTCAATCAGGCGGTCAGCCTCGGCAACAATACGTCCGTAGATGCTTCGGGGAGCATGGTCGAGGGAGGCACGATGGTCTTCCACCGCTTGTGCCATGATCTCGATTTCTTCTTCGGTGAACCATTCTCGAAGACGTTCATCGGCTCGCATCAAGCGTCCTGAAACGAGGTGATGATGCTCCCTTCCTTCGCACAATCCGATGTCGTGGCAAGCCGCAATGGTGTACACCATGCGCTCATCGACCTCGTAATACGAAGCCAATTGCAAGCTTTCGGCAATGACTTGCCGCACATGATCCGTGCGATGAGCCTTGTCGAAAGCCTCGTATCGGGGAATGATTTCGGTTTCGATGTAGTGCTTCATCACGAATATTTCTTCGGCCAACGGGCAAGGATACTAAACATCGCCATGATGAAAATACCAATCGGATAGTACAGGTATTCGATGATGGAAAGCGGTGAAATGGAAGCCAACTTGGCCGCCATGAGCATCTGTGCCCCATAAGGGATAATGCCCTGAATGACACATGAGAACGTATCGAGGATGCTGGCGCTCTTGCGCTTGTCGACTCCATATTTCGTGGCAATATCGTTGGCTAGAGGACCTACCGTGATGATAGCAATGGTGTTATTGGCGGTACATACGTTGGCAATAGCCACCAAAGCACCGATACACATTTCGGCTCCCTTCTTGCCATTGATTTTACGAGTTAGTGCCTGGATGATGTAGTCCACACCTCCGTTGTAACGAATGAGTTCGAGCATACCGCCCGCCATGAGGGTAATGATGATGAGTTCGCCCATGCCGCTCATACCGGTACCGAGCGAACCGAACCAATCGAAAATGTCGATGCTACCGGTACAAAGACCTACGACTCCCGTTGCAATGATGCCCAACAAGAGCACCAAGGCTACATTGAAGCCCATGAAAGCCGTAGCCAGTACCACGAGGTAGGGAAGGACCTTCACCCATTCGATGGTGTATGCTTCGGGAGGAACATTCATGCCGAAACCCCGATAGATGTAGTATCCCAACACCACAAATGCCGCCGGAAGGACGATGCGGAAATTCACCTTGAACTTGTCCCGCATGGCACATCCTTGGGTTCGGGTAGCCGCAATGGTGGTATCGGAAATGAACGAAAGATTATCACCGAAGAACGCACCTCCAACCACAATAGCCGTCATGAAAGACATGTCCATACCGGTCTTTTCGGCAATACCGGCAATGACCGGAACAAGGGCTACCACCGTACCCACAGAGGTACCGATAGACAAGGAAATGAAGCAAGCCGCCAGGAAGAATCCCGCCAAAAGCAAGTTGCCCGGAAGGAACTGGAGGGTTAAATTAACGGTTGCATCAATGGCACCTATATCCTTGGCACTCTGAGCGAAAGCTCCCGCCAGAACAAAGATCCAAATCATGAGCATCACGTTCTTGTTGGCCGCCCCTTGGGAGTATTGCATGACGCGCTCGTTCAACGAGAGTCCCTTGGTAATGGCAATGGCATAGACCGAAGACACGAGGAAGGCCACCGTAATGGGTACCTTGTAGAAATCGTTGACAATCAGTGATACGACCAAGTACAAGCATAAAAAAACGAGCAATGGACTCAATGCCCAAAGGCTCGGTTGTTTCGTATTGGGGGTGATTTTCGTTTTATTCATCCTTCTTTTTCAATTTTGGGCGCAAAATTACAAACAATTTCTTTCGTATCTATCTATTTTCTTGTAAATTTGCAACTTTAAATTTTTAGGGCCTTTTTATAGGTAAAAAGAAGATAAGAAAAACAACATAAAATTATGAGTAAGAAATTCGCAGAACTCTCCCAGCTCAACCTTTCACAAGTGAACAAGGAAGTGTTGGCAAAGTGGGACGAAAATGATGTATTCTCCAAAAGTATGACAGAACGTGAAGGATGTCCTTCTTTCGTATTCTACGAAGGTCCTCCTTCTGCAAACGGTATGCCGGGTATCCACCACGTAATGGCCCGCACCATTAAGGATACATTCTGCCGTTACAAAACCATGAAGGGTTATCAGGTGAAACGTAAGGCAGGTTGGGACACACACGGTCTTCCAGTAGAACTCGGTGTGGAAAAAGCCATGGGTATCACCAAGGAAGATATCGGCAAGACGATCTCGGTAGCCGAATACAATGCTGCTTGCCGCAAGGACGTGATGAAGTTTACCAAGGAATGGACCGACCTTACTCATAAGATGGGTTATTGGGTGGACTTGGACGATCCATACATCACTTACGATAACCGTTACATCGAAACACTCTGGTGGCTCTTGAAGCAACTCTACAACAAGGGCTTGCTTTATAAGGGTTACACCATCCAACCGTATTCTCCAGCCGCTGGTACCGGTTTAAGCTCGCACGAATTGAACCAACCGGGTTGCTACCGTGACGTGAAGGACACGACCGTTATCGGTCAGTTCAAGATGAAGAACCCGAAGCCGGAAATGGCAGAGTGGGGTACTCCGTACTTCATCGCATGGACTACTACTCCATGGACATTGCCTTCAAACGTGGCACTCTGTGTGGGTCCGAAGATTGACTATGTAGCCGTTCAGACTTACAATAGCTACTCAGGCGAAAAGATGACCGTAGTATTGGCCAAGGCTCTCTTGAACATGCACTTCAACCCGAAGGCCGCTGAACTCGCACTCGAAGACTACAAGCCGGGCGACAAGCTCGTTCCGTTCAAGGTAGTAGGCGAGTACAAGGGTACTGACCTCGTGGGCATGGAATACGAACAACTCCTTCCGTGGGTGAAGCCGGTGAATGTAGACGAAGAAGGCCAATGGCACGATGCATCGGCTCAGGCATTCCGTGTAATCCCGGGTGATTATGTAACTACCGAAGACGGTACAGGTATCGTACACATCGCTCCAACTTTCGGTGCGGACGATGCCTTTGTAGCGAAAGCTGCTGGTATCCCGGCTTTGTTCATGATCAACAAGAAGGGTGAAACCCGTCCGATGGTGGACTTGACCGGTAAGTTCTACCTCATGGAAGAACTCGATGAAGAATTCTTGAACACTTGCGTAAACAAGGAACTTTATAAGGAATACGAAGGCCGTTGGGTGAAGAACGCTTACGACCCTCAATTCACCGTAGAAGGCAAGTTCGACGAAAAGGCCGCTCAACAGGCTGAATCGCTCGACGTATTCATCTGCATCAACATGAAGGGTGAAAACAAGGCCTTCAAGATTGAAAAGCATGTGCATAACTATCCACATTGCTGGCGTACCGACAAGCCGGTATTGTACTATCCGCTCGATAGCTGGTTCATCCGCTCTACCGCCGCTAAGGAACGCATGATCGAACTCAACAAGACCATCAACTGGAAGCCGGAATCAACCGGTACAGGCCGTTTCGGCAAGTGGCTCGAAAACTTGAACGACTGGAACTTGAGCCGTTCCCGTTATTGGGGTACTCCGCTTCCTATCTGGCGTAGCGAAGAAGGCGAAGAACTCTGCATCGGTTCGGTAGAAGAACTTTATAACGAAATCGAAAAGGCTATCGCCGCTGGTTTCATGACCTCGAATCCATACAAGGAAATGGGCTTCGAACCGGGCGTATATAATAAGGAGAACTACGACAAGATAGACCTCCACCGTCCGTACGTGGATGACATCACTCTTGTATCTGCTTCCGGCAAGCCTATGAAGCGTGAACTCGACTTGATCGACGTATGGTTCGACTCGGGTGCAATGCCTTACGCTCAGCTCCACTATCCGTTCGAAAACAAGGAAATCGTGGACAACCGTTCATATTACCCAGCTGATTTCATTGCAGAAGGTGTGGACCAGACTCGTGGTTGGTTCTTTACCCTCCATGCCATCGCTACCATGGTATTCGATAGCATCTCCTATAAGAATGTTATCTCGAACGGTCTCGTACTCGACAAGAACGGTAACAAGATGTCAAAGCGCTTGGGTAATGCCGTTGACCCGTTCGGTGCCATCGAACAATATGGTTCTGACCCATTGCGTTGGTACATGATTACCAATGCATCGCCATGGGACAACTTGAAGTTCGATGTGGAAGGTGTCATGGAAGTAACCCGCAAGTTCTTCGGTACACTCCACAATACTTACAAGTTCTTCGCTCCGTATGCAAACCTCGACGGATTTACTTACGCCGAAGCCGAAGTTCCTGTAAATAAACGTCCGGAAATCGACCGTTGGATTCTTTCTGAACTCAACTCGTTGATCAAGGATGTAGATGCTTGCTATGCCGATTACGAACCGACCAAGGCAGGTCGTCTGATCAATGACTTCGTGAACGATAACCTTTCCAACTGGTACGTTCGTCTTTGCCGTAAGCGTTTTTGGGGTACAGGTTACTCACAAGACAAGCTTGCCGCTTATCAGACACTCTACATCTGCTTGGAAACCGTAGCTAAGTTGATGGCTCCGATTTCTCCGTTCTATGCCGACTTGATGTACATGAACCTCATCGAAGCAACCGGCCGTGACAACGTGGTATCTGTACACCTCGCCAAGTTCCCGGTATGCGACGAAAGCATCATCGACAAGGAACTCGAAAGCCGCATGGAAATGGCTCAGAAGGTATCTTCAATGGGCTTGGCTCTCCGCAAGAAGATCAACATCATCGTGAAGCAACCGCTCCAGAAGTTGATGATTCCGGTAGATGCCGTAACCAAGGAACGCCTCGAAGCCGTGAAGTCGCTCATCATGAACGAAGTGAACATCAAGGAAATCGACTTCGTGGAAGGTGCATCGGATATCCTCGTGAAGAAGGTAAAATGTAACTTCAAGATCATGGGTAAGAAGTTCGGTCCGTTGATGAAGCAAGTAGCCGCCGCCGTAACTAACTTGAGCCAAGCTCAAATCGGCGAACTCGAAGCCAACGGTAAGCTCACCCTCGACTTGAACGGCACACCAGCCGAAATCGAAGCAGGCGAAGTGGAAATCTTCAGCGAAGACATTCCGGGTTGGGTAGTGGCCAACGAAGGTACATTGACCGTAGCCCTCGACACCGTAGTGACCGATGAACTCCGTCGCGAAGGTATCGCCCGTGAATTGGTAAGCAAGATTCAGAATATCCGTAAGAGTAGCGGTTTTGAAATAACTGACAAGATTAATGTAGTTATTTCGAAAAATGAATGCACAGATGATGCGATAACTGAATATAATGCTTATATTTGCAACCAAGTATTGGCAAACTCATTGCAAATTGCTGATGAAGTGGCCGATGCAACAACATTGGAATTCGACGGCTTTACACTCGATGTAAATGTCGTAAAAGCATAAACAACCTTACTAATAACCTTATTAATACCTAAATGTTATGGCAGAAAAGACTAGATACTCTGATGCGGAATTAGAAGAATTTCGTGCCATTATCATGGAAAAACTCGAATTGGCCCAACGCGATTATGATAGACTGAAAAGTAGTATCATGAACAAGGACGGCAATGATGTGGACGATACTTCTCCTACATACAAAGTATTGGAAGAAGGAGCTAATACCCTTTCAAAGGAAGAAACAACCCGTTTGGCGGCTCGCCAAATTAAGTTTATCCAGAATTTGCAAGCGGCATTGGTTCGAATCGAAAACAAGACTTACGGCATTTGTCGTGAAACTGGTAAATTGATTCCAGCCGGTAGACTCCGTGCGGTGCCTCATGCTACCTTAAGCATTGAAGCTAAGCAAGCTGGAAAGAAGTAAATAACATAGGAAGTTGGTGGTTATCTACCAACTTCCTTATTATCTAACAAAAACTGAATGAAGAAATTTCTCACTAAAGGATATCTCTCGGCTTTCATCGTCATAGCCGTGCTCGTAATCGACCAGATCATCAAGATTTTGGTGAAGACAAACATGTATTGGCATGAAAGTATCAAAATCACCGATTGGTTTTACATCTACTTTACGGAAAACAACGGCATGGCTTTCGGCATGGAAATATTCAACAAGTTTTTCCTGACCGGGTTCCGGATCATTGCCGCTATCGCTATCACTTACTTGTTGGTGCAATACGTGAAGAAAAACTACAAGACCGGCTTTTTGGTATGTGTATCATTGATTCTGGCGGGTGCCGTCGGAAACATCATCGATTGTGTATTCTATGGAGAAATTTTTAGTGAAAGTACACATAGTGCATTGGCTACCTTCGTTCCAATAGGCGAGGGCTATTCGGATTGGTTCTATGGCAAAGTAGTGGACATGTTCTATTTCCCAATCATCGATACAAACTGGCCCGAATGGATGCCATTTGTAGGAGGAGAGCATTTCATCTTCTTCAGCCCGATATTCAATTTTGCCGATGCCGCTATCAGTTGTGGTATCATCGCCTTGATCTTGTTTTATGGCAAGTACTTGGGCAATATCATGGAAGGTCCAACCAAGGAAAAATCAAAAGAATAAGGAGGAAGATTCATGAAGATTCGGTGGACATGGATAGCATGCCTGGCATTGATGACTAGTTGCGGTAAAGAAATTCCCGATGACATCATCCAACCTGACCAAATGGAAAGACTCTTGTATGAGTACCATCTGACGATTGGCATGAGCCAGAATAGCAAGAATACGGAAAAGGAGGCATACAAGAATTACCTCTTCCAGAAATACAACATTACCCAAGCGGATTTTGACTCCTCCATGGTATGGTATACACGCGAATCGAAGGAGTTGACCAGCATCTATGAAAACTTGGACAAACGTTTTAGCAGGGAACATGCCCATTACGAACGTTTATTGGATGCGCGTGATCAAGCCAGCATGATGAAGTTTACCTCAGGTGATTCGGTGGATATCTGGCGAAAAGGGGGAATCCATTGGATGTCCAACACTCCTCTGAACAAACAACTCGTGTTCGAAATCAAACCGGATACAACCTTCCACGAAAAGGATGCTTTCCTATGGGACATGAACTACCATTTCTTGGCTGATGGAAAGGTCATGATGGGATTGAATGTGGTTTACGAAAATGATTCCATCATCGGTCAGACCAAGCAAGTGGAAACCTCAGGTCGCCATAGCATCTATCTCCACACCGATTCTACTTACAAGGTAAAGGCATTAAATGGTTTCATCCATGTAATGGAAGATTCCGTTCTAAATCCGGTAATTCTGATTCATGATATCACGTTGAACCGCTATCATTATTCGAACGCATCGGATTCCTTGTCGGTCAATCCTCAACCGAAACAACAAGAGGAGAAAATGAGTGAAGCGGAAGAAAAGAGATTCAGAGATACCAAGAGAAGACTGGATGCCGCCACTCCGAGAACTGGCAAAATGATTGAAGTGGAAGAACGGGAATAAGAATGATCAAGAACTATGCTTGTCATCGGGTGTATGAGGGAAGCCATGCCTACCTAAGCCAATCGGTGGTATCCATCACCAAGAATGGAGAAGTAGTGGCATGCAAACCCTTGTCGCAAGAAACGGCTTTTACCGAATGGATAGGAGGGGTGATTGTACTCTCTCCGATATCTGAAAACGTAGATTCCATCGATTTCAATACTCTCCGACAACAACAAAGAAAGGGGAACGAACCGTTCCCCCTTTATGCTTGGCATATCTCTGATTTCAATTTTCAGGAAGAAGCCCCGACTCCCCAAAGCCTCATCCGACGTTTACCGTTCTCCGTCTGAACTCGGCACAAATAACCGCCGTAGCCACGGCTACATTCAAGGATTCGGATGTTTCCCGTTGAGGAGGATAATTAGGGATGTATAGACGTTCATTCACTAGCTTTGCCACCTCTTCACCAATACCGTTTCCTTCATTGCCCATCACAATCAGACCATGTGAGGTAAGGTCTTTCCCGTACATGTTTTCTCCGTCCAAAAAGGTTCCATAAACCGGTACATTTCCCAAAGAAGCGATTAAGGAAGGCAAGTGGCAATAGTGCAATTTCACACGGGCCAAGGCACCCATAGTCGCTTGAATGGTCTTCGGATTATAAACATCGACCGTACCTTGTGAGCAAAAGATATGTTCAATTCCGAACCAATCCGCCAATCGGATAATGGTTCCCAAATTACCCGGATCCTGAATATCATCCAAAGCCAGACACAAGGACTTGGATACGGGTTCCACCTCATACGTCCAGGTAGGTTGCTCGAAGATAGCCAATACCTCCTGAGGAGTCTTTTGCAAACTCGCACGGGTCAATTCGTCCAGAGTAACCTCGATGATTTCATCGGCCTGTACTCTCGGATGCTTTTCCAACCAAGAAGGGATAGCCACCAACAAACGACACGGAAAATGTCCCAACAAATCGCCCACCAGCTTGTGTCCTTCGGCTACAAAGACCTTTTCTTCCTTCCGATTTTTCTTCAACTCCAGAGAGCGGATATATTTAATTTTATTTTTACTAAGCATGTTCTTTCAAATTTTAAGGCAAAGCTAAAAAGATATTTTCAAATTATGCTATATTTGCAATTAAATTTGCATCCCTATATACGGCATGAAAAGAAAAGTACAGTTATATCTCTATATCACCTTGGTAGCATTGCTTACTTCTTGTTCGGTCAATAAGTTCATTCCGGAGGAACACTACTTGTTGGACGAGGTACACATCATATCGGATACCGAAGAAGTACAACCTTCCATGTTTACCAGTTATATTCGCCAAAACCCGAACGCCAAATGGTTTAACTTGGTGAAAGTGCCTATGCACATCTATTGTATGTCGGGCAAGGACTCCACCAATTCCTTCAATCGTTTCTTGCAAAAACTAGGTGATGCTCCCGTCATCTATGATGCCATTGTGACTCAAAAATCACAAAGAGAAATCGAGAAAGCCGTTCGTAACATGGGATACATGAGAGCCAAGGTGGAACTGGAAACCGAAGTAAAGAAGAACCGGATAAAGGTGAATTACCGCATCAAGGCGGGACGTCCGTATATCATCCAACAAATAGCCTACAACATCGATGACATGACCATAAATGACTTCATCGAGAAAGATACCATTCACTCGTATCTCCATACCGGCATGCCTTTTGATGTAGTAGCCCTGGATAATGAACGCAATCGAATCACGAAGTTATTGCAAAACAACGGATATTATAAATTTCACAAGGATTTTATTGTCTATCAAGCAGATACGGTAAGAAACACCTTTCAAGTCAACTTAACCATGAAGCTTCTTCCTTTCCAACTCAAAAAAGAAGATGTCCCAACCAAACACCGCCAATACACCATTCGAAACGTGAACTTCTTGACCGAGGATAATCTGATTAATCAAGAAAACAACTATACTGGTTATCAATCCTTGCAACACAAAGGATTGCAAATCTTCTATCAGGACAAGATGTATATCCGTCCGAACACGTTATCCAATTTCAATTACATCCGCCCTAATAAATTGTATAGTGAACAAGATGTACAGAACACGTATACCTCCATGGGGCGTTTGCGTGCCTTGAAATACACCAACATCCGTTTTGATGAAGTGTTGGACAACGATAGTGCTCAACTGGATGCGAATGTTTTGTTGACTAAAGGCAAAAATCAATCGCTTTCTTTCGAAATTGAAGGAACCAACTCGGCAGGTGACTTGGGTGCCGCTGCATCCATGACCTTCCAGCATCGGAATGTATTCAAAGGATCAGAAACCTTTACCATGAAAGTACGTGGTGCCTACGAAGCCATCACCGGCCTTCAAGAAGGATACGAAAACGATGATTACAAAGAATATGGAATAGAAGCCAGCTTGAATTTCCCGGAATTCAAATTCCCTTTCTTGTCTGCTGATTTCAAACGGAAAATCCGCGCTACCTCCGAAGTCGGCCTGAGTTTCAACTCACAAAACCGACCGGAATTTACCCGTACGCTAGCATCTGCCAAATGGGGATATCGTTGGGTAGATAGAAAGAGTTCCCAACATCGTTTCGACTTGCTGGACGTGAACTACATCTATGTTCCCTGGAAGTCCGAAAACTTCAAAAATTACCTTGAAAACCTGACAGACCGGAATTCTATCTTGATCAAGAGTTACGAAGACCAACTCATTGTACGCATGGGATATACCTATACTTACAATAGTGCCAATGACAAGTCACGCACTTCCACCAATCGGAATTCTTACTCTATCCGCATGAATCTGGAAGAAGCAGGCAATTTGTTGTATCTTGGCTCCAAAGCCATTCATTCTGCTCCGAAGGAAGACAAAGGATATGTGATAGCCAACATACCTTTTGCCCAATACGTCAAGGGAGATATAGACTTTGCACGTAACTGGAATATTGACGAACGGAATTCATTGGTATTCCATATCGGTATGGGTGTAGCTTATCCTTACGGCAACTCCCAAGTATTACCTTTCGAAAAGCGCTATTTCTCAGGTGGTCCGAATAGTGTACGCGGCTGGTCGGTACGTTCATTGGGACCTGGAAGCTACAAAGGTACGGAAGGAAACATGAACTACATCAACCACTCCGGTGATATCAAGTTGGATGTCAATTTGGAATACCGTACCCACTTGTTCTGGAAATTCAAAGGAGCCGCCTTCATCGATGCCGGTAACATTTGGAACATCCGTGATTACGAAGGACAAGAAGAAGGAACGTTCCGCTTCAATCGCTTCTACAAGCAATTGGCAGTAGCTTACGGCCTGGGGCTCCGATTCGACTTGGACTATTTGATCATCCGATTCGACGGAGGTATGAAAGCCGTCAATCCGATGAGAACCGGCAAGGACAAGTATCCTTTCCTCCGTCCAAAATTTAGCCGTGATTTTGCCTTCCACTTTGCGGTAGGTTATCCATTCTAAACTCATTTAAACAATAAAACCATGGAAAAGAAACGTACACATACGATAGAAGAAATCAACGAATTGAAGGAATGGTTCGAAGCTAATAAGAGCCTAATCCCTCCAACCATGCAAATAAATTCAAGTGCTTATACACCTAATCTTCCCGAAACAATCGACATGCTTTTCGAGCAAGCATATATCTGTTATGAGAATCCTAAAATGCAAGGATGTATCTGGCTTTTGAAGAAAATTAAGGAAAATCTTGTAAAATAAGTTCAAAATACATACCTTTGAATTATATTGTTCATTTAAATTATTAAATTATGAAAAAGTATTTGGCAGAAATGATCGGTACAATGGTATTGGTACTGATGGGTTGCGGCACCGCCGTAAGTTTGAATTGTGGTGTAGATCCAGCATCTGTAGTGGGTACCGCTATTGCTTTTGGTTTGGCCGTAGTAGCTATGGCATATACCATTGGTGGTATTAGTGGTTGCCACATCAATCCGGCTATCACATTGGGTTGTCTCATGAGTGGTCGTATCAGCGGCAAGGATGCAGGTATGTACATGCTTTTCCAAGTAATCGGTGCTTTCATCGGTTCAGCTTTGTTGTCTGTATTGGTATCGGGCTTGGCTCCAGAAGGTACAACTACTGGTGCTAACGCATGCTCAGGCGATGTTATGAATGGTTTGATTGCCGAAATCGTATTGACATTCATTTTCGTATTGGTAGTATTGGGTACTACTGATGCTAAGAAGGGTGCAGGCAACTTTGCAGGCTTGGCAATCGGTTTGTCATTGATTCTCATCCACCTGGTAGGTATCCACTATACCGGTACATCGGTAAATCCGGCTCGTAGTATCGCTCCAGCTATTTTCGAAGGTGGTAAGGCTTTGAGTGAACTTTGGGTATTCATCGTTGGTCCTTTCATCGGTGCTGCTTTGAGTGCCATCGTATGGAAAATCATCGGTAAGGAATAAACAAGAAAAAATGGTTTCAGCCTTCATACTCATTGAAGGCCAGCAAGTTAACGCTGAAGGCAGGTATTATTCTGCCTTCAGCGTGTTTTCATTATATAGGGTAAACATCCATACCATATGCCATTCCGTTTTTTTGTTCTATGATAAAAGTCTAGAGAATATCTAGAATATCTCCAAATACAAATATGGGAACCTTGAAATTTCTACATCTATTTTTTAATCATCAGTGTTGTTCCACCATTCAACATCGCTGAACAACGAAACAGCACTGATAATCTACTATTCAACATCGATGACTTGGTTTTGTGCCTCTATCTTTTAGTGATTGTTTGCCTATTTTCTAAGATTTCATTCACGTAGTATATAGTATAAGTTCATCCAAAGGCTTGCCTTTACCGCTTTTTTACCTAATTTTGCATCCCGAAAACAAAAAAAATGCAACGCAAATGAAAACTCTTAGTAAAAACGCAATCATCGGTTATCCGTCGGGAATCATCACCGGCATAACCTATGGACTTAACCCCTTGTTTGCCATTCCGTTGATGAAGAACGGAGCAAGCATCGGTTCGATTCTCTTCTTCCGATATACCTTTGCCGTACTGATGTTGGGAGCATTCCTATGGCTCAGCAAGCAAAGTTTCAAGATTACGGGTAAGCAGGCAAGTGTATTGCTTGTACTTGGATTGCTCTATACGGGAAGTAGTCTCTTTCTGTTCGAAGCATACAATTACATCGCATCGGGGTTGGCCACGACGTTGATATTCCTTTATCCCGTGCTGGTGGCGATTATTATGGTCTTTTTAGGTGTCTTTCCGTCTTGGCCCGTCTGGTTAGCCATTGCCGCAACCTTCGGTGGTGTGCTGATGATGACACAAAGCGACGCCTCTCAAACCATCGACCCCATCGGCGTGATATTCTCGATAGCTTCGGCCTTGGTGTATGCACTTTTCATTGTCATCATCAACCGTAGCAAGGTGATTGCCAACATCTCCAACACCTTGCTGACATTCTATGCCCTGACGGTCGGTTCATTCGTCTTTTTAGGTAAGATATGCTTCGCTGATACGGCCATTACCGCAGGCATCGAGGGTGGGGCAGCTTGGCTCAACCTGATAGGTCTTGCCTTGCTTCCCACAATAGTTTCTACCGCTACACTAGCAATCGCTACCCGAAACATCGGTGCCACCAAAGCTTCGGTCTTAGGTGTATTCGAGCCGATAACCGCCATTCTTGTAGGGACGTTGATGTTTGGTGAACCGCTTACTACTAATATTGTGGTCGGTATATCGATTGCAATGGTAGCGGTGACATTTATGATTGTGGTGACGAAGCGATGAATGCAAAACACACTTGCGGCACTCCAAGCAATTCATTTACAAGGAGTATGCCGCAAGTGATAAAATGAAGTAAGGTATATTCATCAACCCATCTTCCCCGTCAGATAGGCTTTGGTACGTTCATCCTTCGGATCGGTGAACATCTTCGCAGAATCGTCGTACTCTATCAGTTCGCCCAAGTACATGAACATGGAACGGGAGGAGATGCGCTTGGCCTGTCCCATGTTGTGCGTCACGATGAGGATGGTCACTTCGTTCTTCAGCTCTACCAAGAGTTCCTCGATGTGCTTGGTAGCAATAGGGTCGAGGGCGGAAGTAGGTTCGTCCATCAACAGAACATCCGGCTTCATGGCCAAGGCACGGGCGATGCAGAGGCGTTGTTGCTGACCACCCGAAAGGAAGGTTCCTTTCTTGTTCAATACATCCTTCACCTCATCCCATAACGAGACATTACGAAGACTGGTTTCCACGATTTCTTCTTTCTCGCTCTTCGAAAGACGGATGCCGTTCAGCATGAATCCGGCAAGCACATTCTCCGAAATGCTCATCGTGGGGAAAGGGGTAGGGCGTTGGAACACCATCCCGATGCGACGACGTACATCAATCGGCTCCATTGCCAAGATGTTCTTGTCGTTCAAAAGGATTTCACCTTCCACACGAATGTTCGGATAAAGCTCGTGCATCAGGTTGGCGGCACGGAGAAGAGTACTCTTGCCACATCCCGAAGGTCCCATAATAGCGGTGATGGTATTCTTTTCGACCGATGCAGAGACGTGCTTCACGGCCATGATATTTCGAGTGTACGATACGCACACATCCTTGAATTCAATGATTGGTTTTACGATTTCCATTTCTTTGCCAATGTTTTAGCGGTTATATTCAGTAGTAAGACAAATACCAGAAGGAAGAGCGAGGCTCCCCAAATGAGTTCCTGAAGGTTAGGGTCGTTGAAGAACTCCCATATCAGGAGAGGAACGGCAGCTATCGGCTTATCGACATCCCAACGGATGAGCGAACATCCCAAGGCGGTGAACATCAATGGAGCGGTCTCACCTATGACACGGGACACCGCCAACAAGACTCCCGTGAAGATACCTCCGAAAGCAGCGGGAAGCTGAACCTTCAACACCACCCGGGCATAGTTTCCACCCAAGGCCAATCCGGCTTCTTTCAATGAGGCAGGAAGAATCTTCATCGTTTCTTCCGTGGAACGGATGATGAGCGGAAGCATCATAATGAACAAGGCTACACTACCGGCAATAGCCGAATAACCCTTCATTGGCACAACTACCCAAATATACGTAATAATACCGATGATGACCGAAGGAGTGCCTTGCAGAAGGTCGGTCAGGTAACTCACAATGATAGCAAAACGTTTCTTGCCGTTCTCTGCCAAATAAATCCCACAAAGGATACCGACAGGGACGGCAAAGACGGTAGCCATGCCCAGCATGAGCATTGTTCCAATGATACCGTTGGCAATACCTCCGGGAATGGTTTCTCCGGCCGCCACGGCCTTCATCGCCTTTAATGCGGTTGGAGTGGGTTCTGTAAAGAACTCCCAACTGAATTGTTGCCAACCACGAACCAAGACCTCACCCAAGATGGCGAGCAAAGGAACAGCGGTCAGTCCGGCCAACAAGCAGACTCCCCAGTAGACCAATCGGTTGGTCCACAATCGGCGTGTAATATTCTTTGTACGTTCCATATTCTTATGAAATTCTTGCCCGTTTGATTAAGAACTTGCCAATCATATTGATGATGGCGGTAATGAGAAAGAGCATCAGTGCAATGGCAATCAAGGAGGAAAGGCGCAATCCGTCCGCCTCACCAAACTGGTTGGCAATGATACTTGCCATCGTATTGCCCGTATCGACCAGCGAACCCGGCATTTGATTGGTATTACCGATAAGCATCGTCACGGTCATTGTCTCGCCCAAGGCTCGTCCGATAGCCAAGATGTAAGAGGAAAAGATACCTGAACCCGCCACCGGGAAGATGACGTGACGCACCACTTCGGCACGGGTAGCCCCCAAACTATAAGCACCTTCCTTCAAATCGGCAGGAACCATCTTGATGAACTCGGCACTCAACGAAGCCGCATACGGAACAATCATGATGGCCAAGACCAAAGCTGCGGTCAAGATTCCCGAACCTTGAGGAGAAATGCCTAATTGCATAATCAACGGACGGAGCATATAGAATCCCCACAAACCATAGATGATGGAAGGAATACCTGCCAACAAGTCTGTTACCGTACTCAAAACCTCTGCCATCCGTGTTCCCTTGAAGTATTCACCCACAAAGAGCGATACCGGCAAAGAAAAAGGAATGCAGAACAACAAGGCGAGGAGCGTGGTGAGCAAAGTACCCGTGATAAAAGGCAAAGCACCATATTGTTCGTTCCCCGGTGTATAGTCCCATTCGTCCGAAAGGAGGAAATCGAAGAATCCGAAGTGGCTCAACGCTTCCGAAGCATCGGTGGTGAGGGAGAGGATGACTCCCCCACATACCAACGGCATTACACACGCGGCTCCGAATAAGGTTATTTTGAAAACTTTATCATTCATGGTTCAAGGGTTTTCCATCGAAAGTCACTTGCTTGAGGTTCTGAAGGCTAAGTTCCACCGCCTTTTGTGGAAGCGGCGCATAGTGTACTTCCGAAGTGATTTGTTGAGCATCCTTGCTCAAGATATAATGAAGCAAGTCAAGGGTAGCTTGGGCTTGTTCTGCACTTCTCTTAGCGTATGCCTGTTC
>SUXY01000080.1 GCA_015060705.1 Bacteroides sp.
TTCACTGCTACTTCCAACTGGGTATCGATACCCTTCAAGAATTGTTCCGGTTGGTTGTAGACTTCGATGTCCGGTTGGAGTTGGTTGTTTTCTGCATATTGACCGCGCATGTCTACACATCCTACTTGTGGAATACCGAAGACGATGCTTGGGTCGATTTGAGTTTCCCACCAAACGGCTGTCATGGTTCCTGGTACAGGGGCGCCAATTAGCTTGCCGATACCCAATTCCTTGTATACCCATGGGAAGCCGTGAGCATTACTGTAGTTGTCTTCACAAACCAATACGCAAGATGGCTTCAACCATTTGTTGAATGGGTCGCTACCGATGTATTGACCTTGCGGAACGAAACGTTGGTATTCCTTTCCGCTGAGCAAGGTAGCCAAGTCGTCGTGCAACCAACCGCCACCGTTGTGACGAGTGTCCACGATGACTGCTTCACGGTTGCGGTTCTTGTCGCTCAACAATTCGCTGTATACCGTACGGAAGCTTGGGCTATCCATACCCTTTACGTGTACATAAGCAATGCGGCCGCCAGAGAGTTCATCCACCATCTTACGGTTACGGTCTACCCAACGCTTATATAATAAGGTATTCTGTTCACCAGCATTAATAGCTTTGATACTTACATTGAAGCGTTTGCCGGTAGTCGGATTGTAAATGGCAAGCAAAACGTTCTTTCCTGCTTTGCCTTCGAGGAGTGGGAAGTAGTCCATACCTGCTTCAATTGTTTGTCCGTCTATTTGTTCAATGATGCAACCTGCTTTCACATCGCACTTCTTGTTGGCAAACGGACTCTTGGCCATGATTTCCTTGATCTTCAAACCGTTGCCGGTGTAGCTTTCATCATAAAATACACCCAAGTTGGCTGTCGTAAGGGTAGGGCCGACTGCATAGTAACGGGCACCGGTGTGCGAACCGTTCAATTCACCCAGCATTTCGCTCAACAATTCCTGGAAGTCGTAATTGTTGTTGATGCTTGGCAAGAAACGGCGATAAGTATCCCGATAACCTTCCCAGTCGATTCCATGAATGTCTTCCTTGTAGAACTTGTCCTTCACTTGTTGCCATGCATGGTCGAAGATGTATTCACGTTCCTTGGCTGGTTGATAATCGAAGAGAGCCTCGAAAGAAACTGGTTTACTCTTACCGTCTTTCACGGTCACTTGCTTGATGCCGCCACGGGTGCAAAGGTAGAAGTGTTCACCTTTCTTGTCAGGAATCATCATAGCACGGCCTACATCTTTCAAGATAAGTTTGGTGCTGTTTTCTTTCAAGTCTTGGCACCAGAGGTCAGAACCTTTTTCGAAAGAAGCTTGGTAGTAAAGCTTGTCGCCTTTCTTGCTGAGGACAGCATCGCCCAATGAAGAAGAATGCTTGGTGAGACGTACTATCCGGTCACGACAATTCTCAAGATCGAAGGTCAAAGGTTTCACCTCGTCATTCTTGTTGTCTTCTTTCTTGGTATCTTTCTTTCCCTTCTTGTCGGTTTCTTCTTTCTTTTCATCCTTCTTTTCAGCTTCTTCTACCAATGCGAGTTCTTCCTTGGTAAGTAAGAAACGTTCGTATGCTTCGAGGTCGAAGAACATGATGTAGATGTCACCATGTGCTCCCCAACTGCCGTGGCTACGATAACCGGCACGGTCGCTTTCCCAAATCATCGCCTTACCGTCGAGTACCCACTTGGCACCGCTGTCGTTGTAACCGCTTTGAGTCAGGTTATGGATTTCTCCGTTGCCCGATGCATTGACAAGGGCTACATCTTTGTTGTTCCAACCACCAGTACCGATGTAGTTGGTCAAGATCCAACGGCTATCTGGACTCCATTGATACCATTGGTCGCCGTCACTATAAGAGTATTCATACTTGCCGTCCATGACGGTGCGAACTTGCTTGGTAGCCAAGTTGATGACACGGATGGTACTGCGGTCTTCAAGGAATGCCACTTCCTTTCCGTCCGGACTGTATTGAGGTTGGAAAGAAGTTACTAGGGAGTTGGTCAATTTTTCTTCTTGAATATCGGTAGCATAAGTGAAAAGCTTCTCGTCCTTGTTGGCAATCTTGCTTTGATAGAGTTGCCACAAGCCATTGCGTTCGGAAGCATATACCAAACTACGTCCGTTTGGAGCAAAATCCACGTTACGTTCCTGTTGAGGCGTATTGGTAATTTGTTTGGTGGTCTTGTATTCCGTTGATGTTACATATACATCGCCCCGAAGGATGAAAGCCACTTCCTTACCTTCAGCAGAGAGAGAGATTTCTGTGGCACCACTGCTCTTGATTTGGCGGATGATGTCACGGTCTATCTTGTCAGTCACCACTTTGATGTCCACCTTTTGTGGCTGGTCACCTTCTTTTAAGGTATAGATACCGCCGTCGTAACCATAGCACAAAGTACCATTGTTGGCACGGCTCAGGAAGCGCACCGGATGTTTTTCGTGCTTAGTGATTTGAGTAGGCGTTCCCCCGTTGGTATTTCCTTTATATACATTGAAAGAACCGTTCTGTTCGCTAAGATAGTAATAGGTATCTGCACTTGCCCATACCGGATTACGGTCTTCACCGTTGAAATTGGAAAGTTTCTTGTAGGAACGTTCTCCTTCAAGGGTACACATCCAGATATCACGGGTGATGGACGAAGTATGATGTTTTCGCCAAGCATCTTCGTATCCTTTCTTGTCATGATAAAGCAGGGTCTTGCCGTCCATGGAAATGCTGATATCTTCCATTGGCATGGAAGAGAACATGATAGGGCGTCCTCCTGAAGTACTCACTTCGTATACTTGCGGGAATTGTGCCGATGCAAACTGCATGTCTTCTGCAGCAGGCAGAATGTTTGCTTGGAAAAGGATATGGTCTTTGTCCTTGAAGGCCAACGGAGTTTCGTTGCCCGAATGAGTCGTCAGACGGGTAGGCACTCCACCTTCTTTATCGACGATGTAGATATCCATCCCACCCAAACGGTCGCTGGCAAAAGCAATCTTCTGTCCGTCGGGACTCCACATCGGACGGGTGTCGTGTGCCGGGTTAGTCGTTATCTGACTGGCACGTCCTCCACTGGTAGGTACTGTATAAATGTCACCTTTGAATGAGAAGGCTATCTGTGTACCGTCTGGTGAGATGGTACAATAGCGCATCCATGCAGCATCGTCGGCTGCATACGCATGAAGTGACAGCAGGAAAGCTGCCACGCCTAAGAATTTCTTTTTCATCATTATGTAGTAGATTTATTATCCAATGTATTATTTCCGTTGGAAGAACTTTCGGATTCGTTTGATAATCTTGAAGCCAGTCATTACTCCGTTAAAGATCGCAATGCCTGAACTGAAGTTGTTCGTCAATAGTTTGGCACCTCCCATAACTTCGGAAGGGTGGAACAACTCACGGGCTTGATCAGTAATCCGTTGTTTCGATGCCCGGATTTCTGCAAGCTTCTCTGCTTTTTGTTGGCATATCATATCCAACGTAATCACAGTTTTAGGAGTATCAGGTTGGGTATTCATGCTCATTTATCGTTAAGAAGTAAGTTGGCTAGAAAATTCGTTAATGGTTGGATGATTAGCCGTTTGCGTAACCAATAAATAATTACCCCAAGGCACAAAATGCCTAGAGTGATGATGGCATAACTATTCATCAGTCCACCTACATGTGGTTCCAAGATGTATGCCAAGGTAAATGATAGATAAAACAAGGCAATCATTCCCAATACCACCAATATGAGAATCAATATCAGGGTAGAAAGTAAAACGGTAAGCTTATGGGTAATGTCCAGCTTTACATAATCTTTCTGCAAGTCCACGTAATGTTTTACTTCCGTGAAGAGAGCTTGCAGGCTATCGATGGTTTTATCAGTTGCAAACATTGTAAAAATATTTTAGGCACGGATTTCGCGGACCCGTCCTCTGGTTGTAGCCTTCGGCTTGTCTGGATGACACGGGGCATTAGATATGAAACCGTGTAATCCGTGCCTCAAAAAAAAATCAATCCACGGCATCCTTTACTTCAGAAGCAATCTTGTCAACCAATTCATCCATTTCAGAACGGTTTAACTTGATGCCCTTTTCGCGAAGGATATCCTTAATTTTCTGACGAGTGTCTACACCCTTTTCAGGAGCAAACAAAATACCGAATGCTGCACCAATTGCGGCTCCGCCCAAGAATGCAGCCAAGAAGTTCAAACCTTTCATTTTTAATCTATGTATTAGTGTTCTCTACAAAGCTAACAAAAAAAAAGGAATTAAGTTTAGCTTTCGGGTAGAATATGCTGTATAATATGGTCGGGGATTGAATATTAACTAAGTTTAACACGGCAATAATAGTGAAACCTATCTATATATTGCTATTTTTGCACCAAATTTATCATTGCATAATAATATTAACTAATAAAGACAAGTAAAAAATGAAGAAATTGGTTGTTTTGGGCATGGGATTGTGCCTTGCTTTGGCGTTTACTTCTTGTAAATCAAGCGAAAGTGCTTATAAGAAAGCTTATGAAAAGGCTAAGCAACAAGAATTGGCAGAAGCTCAGGTGGCAGAAGAAGCTCCAGCTGCAGCTCCTGTAGTAGCAGCTCCAGTAGCTACCACTCCGGCAGCTCCGGTTGCAGTAGGTACAGTTCGTGAAGAAAAGGTACAATTGGTGTCAGGTGATGGTTTGAAGGCTTATAGTGTAGTTTGTGGTAGCTTCGGTGTGAAGGCAAACGCAGATGGCTTGAAGGCTAAGTTGGATAACGACGGTTATAGTGCAAAGGTAGTTTATAACGCCGAAAGAAACATGTATCGTGTAATCGTAGCATCTTATGATGACCGTGTACAGGCTGCACAAGCTAGAGACAGCTTCAAGGCTAAGTATCCGAGCAATGCTGAATTCCAGAAGTCTTGGTTGCTTTACGCTAGATAATATTTATATAAAAATACAAAATAAAAGCGGTTGCATGACAGCAACCGCTTTTTATTTTGTATTTTTGCACCTTGTATGGGTAGAATATTAGCAATAGATTACGGAAAGAAGCGCACCGGGATAGCTGTGACGGACATTTTGCAGATTATTGCGAATGGACTGACTACCGTTGCTACGTCCGAATTGATGGATTTCCTTCTGAAATATATAGAGAAGGAACCTGTGGAGCGTATCATTGTGGGACATCCGAAACAAATGAATAATGAGGATTCGGAGAACATGAAACGCATCGTTCCTTTTGTCAATCAATTGAAGAAGAAACTTCCTCAGATACCGGTGGAGATGATAGACGAACGTTTCACTTCGGTCTTGGCGCATCAGGCCATGTTGGATGGAGGATTGAAGAAGAAAGCCCGCCAGGACAAGGCATTGGTGGATGAAATCAGTGCAACGATTATTCTACAATCGTATTTGGAATCGAAGAAATATCAGTTTAAATTATAAAAGAAATAGAAATGATTTTACCAGTTTATATCTACGGGCAACCTGTGTTGCGTAAGGAAGCGGAAGACATTACACCGGATTATCCAAATTTGAAGCAGTTGATCGAAAACATGTTCGAAACCATGGATCGTGCAGACGGTTGCGGATTGGCTGCTCCTCAGATAGGATTGCCTATTCGTGTGGTGGTTATCGATCTTGATGTTATGTCGGATGATTTCCCGGAATATAAAGGCTATCGCAAGGCATTTATTAATCCTCATATCATTGAAACGAATGATGAAATGGATTCGGCAGAAGAAGGATGTTTGAGTTTACCGGGTATCCATGAACCGGTGAAGCGTCCGACACGTATCCGTGTGAAGTATATGGATGCTGACTTCAATGAACACGATGAGTGGGTGGATGGTTTCCAAGCACGCTGCATGCAACATGAATTCGACCACTTGGAAGGTAAGATGTTTATCGATCATCTTTCGGCTTTGCGTAAGCAGATGATTAAAGGGAAGTTGAACAACATGCTGAAAGGCAGTGTACGTTGCTCGTATAAGGTAAAGACAGTCAAATAAATGAAGCGTCATCTCACATATCTTTTATTGTTGGTGATATGTCCGCTGATGGGATGGGCACAAATCAATACGGAGCGTGTAATGGCCATTGGACGCAATGCGCTTTATTTTGAGGATTATGTCTTGTCCATTCAGTACTTCAATCAGGTAATCAATGCCAAGCCTTATCTGGCTGATCCTTATTTCTTCCGTGGACTGGCGAAAATCAACTTGGATGACTTCTCCGGTGCAGAGAACGATTGCACGGAAGCCATTGAACGGAATCCGTTTGTGGTGAATGCCTATCAGGTTCGTGGGTTGGCTCGTATCCAGCAAGATAAATTGGCTGATGCGGTCAAGGATTATCAGAAGGCATTGGAACTCGATCCGGAAAACATAGCCTTGTGGCATAACTTGGCTTTGTGCCGTATTCGTCAGAAGGAATACGATGCGGCTAAGAATGATTTGGACCGCCTGATTATCATTTCTCCCCGTTACACCAAGGCTTATTTGATGAGAGGGGAAGTGGACTTGAAACAGAAAGATACATTGACCGCTGAAAAGGATTTTAACCGGGCGATTGAGATTGACCGTTATGATCCGGATACCTGGGCTTCCCGTGGCATGCTTTATTTGATGAAGGAACAATATAAGGAAGCAGAAGAGGATTTGGGAAAGGCCATTCATCTTTCCGTGCGTAATCCGGGATTGTACATCAACCGTGCCTTGGCCCGTTATCACCAGAACAATCTTCGTGGAGCCATGGCGGATTACGATTTGGCGATTGATATGGATGCCAATAACTTCATTGGACATTACAACCGTGGTTTGCTCCGTGCGCAAGTAGGGGATGATAATCGGGCAATTGAAGACTTTAATTTTGTCATCGAAATGGAACCGGACAACATGATGGCCATCTTCAACCGTGGTTTGTTGCTCGACCAAACCGGTGACCTTCGGGGGGCAATCAAGGATTATACAAGGGTACTGGAAGAATATCCAAATTTCTTGGCTGGCTACCAGTATCGTGCCACCGCCCGTAAGAAGTTGGGTGATCGGAGAGGAGCTGAAGCCGATGAGTTGGTGGTGCTGAAAGCGCATCTGGACATGCAGAATGGTGTACAGAAGCAGACAGCCGACAATAAGGAAAAGACCCGTAAGAAGTCGGACAAGAACATGAACAATTACCGCAAGATTGTGGTTGCCGATAACGATGGTACAGAAGAAAAGTACAAGAACGATTATCGTGGACGTGTACAAGACCGCAATGTGACGATTGTTCCGCAACCGATGTTCGTGCTGACTTATTATGAAAAGCCGAATGATGTGAAACGTCAGGTCTACTATTATAAGTACATCGATGAGTTGAATAGCCAGCATACATATCCGGAAGCGTTGCTGATTACGAATGAAGAAGCGGCGTTGACGGAAGCGCAGGCCAACAAGCATTTTGCTTCTATTGATGAGCAGACCAGCGCCATAGTGGCCAATCCGAACGATGTTCACAAGCGTTTTGCCCGTGCCCTTGATTTTTATTTGGTACAGGACTTGGACAATGCCTTGAACGACTTGAATGAAGCCATCAAGTGCGAGCCTCATTTCTTCTTACCTTATTTTAATAGAGCGATTGTCCGTTATAAGCAGATGGAATACGAACGGGTAGCTCAGGATTATGAGAAGAAAGACAATAAGCTGCCTGGAACGATGCCGGCCTTGAAGGGAGCGGACCATGAAATGGTGAAGCGTGACTTGGACAAGGTGATTGAATTGGCTCCGGATTTCGTTTATGCTTATTATAATAGAGGTAATATCTTGGCGGCGCTGAAAGATTATCGGGCAGCGATTGTGGATTATGACCGTGCGTTGGAGTTGGATCCGAATCTGGCTGAAGCCTATTACAATCGTGGCTTGACCCATATTTTCTTGGGCAATAACCGTCAAGGTGTACAGGATTTGAGTAAGGCGGGAGAATTGGGATTGTATTCGGCATACAATATCATCAAGCGCTTTACAGAAAGAACTGAATAACATTTTTGAATAAAAGTGGCTGTAATCCAAAAGATTTAATTATTTTTGCAGCTTCGAAAAAGAATATAACATAAGAATTATGATAAAGATAACATTTCCCGACGGCTCTGTTCGTGAATATAACGAAGGAGTGACTGGTCTGCAGATTGCAGAAAGTATCAGTTCACGTTTGGCACAAGACGTATTGGCTTGTGGCGTGAATGGTGAAACAATGGATTTGTCTCGTCCTATCAATGAAGATGCCAATATCGTGCTTTATAAGTGGGACGATGCAGAAGGTAAGCATGCATTCTGGCACACAAGTGCGCACTTGTTGGCCGAAGCGTTGCAGGAACTCTATCCGGGCATCCAGTTCGGTATCGGTCCTGCTATCGAAAACGGTTTCTACTACGACGTAGATCCGGGTGAAGCAACCATCAAGGAAGGCGACTTGGCAGCTATCGAAAAGAAGATGGTAGAATTGGCAGCCAAGAAGGAAGTGCTCGTACGTCAGGACATCACTAAGGCCGATGCTTTGAAGATGTTCGGTGAACGTGGCGAAACCTACAAGTGTGAGTTGATTTCAGAACTCGAAGACGGTACAATCACTACTTATACACAAGGTGCATTTACTGACCTTTGCCGTGGTCCTCACTTGATGACTACCGCTCCAATCAAGGCTATCAAGCTTCTTTCTGTTGCAGGTGCATACTGGAGAGGCCAGGAAGACCGCAAGCAGTTGACACGTATCTATGGTATTACTTTCCCGAAGAAGAAGATGCTCGATGAATATTTGGCATTGTTGGAAGAAGCCAAGAAGCGTGACCACCGTAAGATTGGTAAGGAAATGGAACTCTTCATGTTCTCGGAAACTGTAGGTAAGGGCTTGCCGATGTGGTTGCCGAAGGGTACTGCTCTCCGTCTCCGCTTGGAAGACTTCTTGAAGCGTATCCAGAAGCGTTTCGGCTATCAGCAGGTAATGACTCCGCACATTGGTAACAAGGAATTGTGGGTAACATCAGGTCACTATGCCAAGTATGGTAAGGACTCGTTCCAGCCGATTCATACACCGGAAGAAAATGAAGAATACTTGTTGAAGCCGATGAACTGTCCTCACCACTGTGAAATTTACAAGTACAAGCCACGTTCTTACAAGGATCTTCCTATCCGTTTGGCAGAATTTGGTACTGTATACCGTTACGAACAGAGCGGTGAGTTGCACGGTTTGACTCGTGTACGTAGCTTTACTCAGGACGATGCCCACATCTTCTGTCGTCCGGATCAGGTGAAGGATGAATTCTTGCGTGTAATGGATATTATCTTCATTATCTTCCGTGCACTTGACTTCCAGAACTTCGAAGCTCAGATTTCTCTTCGCGACAAAGAAAACCGTACCAAGTACATCGGTAGCGATGAAAACTGGGAACGCGCAGAACGTGCTATTGTGGAAGCTTGCGAAGAAAAGGGCTTGAAGGCGAAGGTAGAATACGGCGAAGCTGCATTCTATGGTCCGAAGCTCGACTTCATGGTAAAGGATGCTATCGGTCGTCGTTGGCAGTTGGGTACTATCCAGGTAGACTATAACTTGCCGGAACGTTTCGAACTCGAATATATGGGTTCTGACAACTTGAAGCATCGTCCGGTGATGATTCACCGTGCGCCGTTCGGTTCGATGGAACGTTTCTGTGCCGTATTGATTGAACACACCGGCGGTAAGTTCCCGTTGTGGTT
>SUXY01000081.1 GCA_015060705.1 Bacteroides sp.
TTGTGGGAGAGTAGGTAGCCGCCGTTTTAGTTAAGCCTTCGATACAATAATGTATCGGAGGCTTTTTCGTTTGTATAGAATAAAAAAAGACTGCTTTTAAAAAGCAGTCTTATCTGTTTGATTCCGAATCTTTCTCAACAATGTCTGGAACTCAAATACTTTTTCAGGATGTTCTTCCGCAAGATTCTTTTGCTCGCCGGCATCTGCCTGCATGTTATACAACTGTGGTGTAGGATGATTACCCGTTTCAATCTTCGGTCCCCAAGGAATCATCTTCGGGCCGTCGTGCGGGTCGATGTATTTCCAATCGATGGTACGGAGAGACAAGGTCTTGTTGGCTGCCTGTTCGATGACCCACGGACGATGAGTATCATCTGTGCCCAGGAGATTTCCCAATCGGTTACGGCTATCGATGGCAGATCCTTTCGGGAACTTGGCTTGAATCAATTCACCCAAAGATGCCATCCAGTCGATTTGTGACATCAGTACATCCGAAGTCTTTCCGCCTTTCACTCCATTCGGCCAATGGACGATGGCCGGGATGGCCGTACCCCCTTCGAAAGCACTATACTTGTTTCCTCTCCATGGACCGGATGGTTGATGACCATTCAGTAACTCCTCGGCTTGATCGGAATAACCATCATCTACCACGGCACCATTGTCGCTCGACAAGATAATCAAGGTGTTCTTGTCCAGTTTCAGTTCCTTCAATGTTTTCATCAGTTCGCCTACACACCAGTCGAATTGGGCGATGGCATCTCCACGAGGTCCCATACCGGTCACTCCTTTGAAACGTTCGTGTGGGAAACGGGGGACATGGACATCGTTTGTGGCAAAATACATGAAGAACGGTTCGTCCTGATGCTGCTTGATGAAGTCGATGGCATGACTGGTAATAGAATCGGCGATGTTTTCGTCTTTCCAAAGAGCCTTGCCTCCCCCTTTCATGAATCCGATGCGACCGATACCGTTGACAATCGCCATATCATGCCCATGGCTGGATTTCTGGTTATATAAAAGTTCGGGATTTACCCGCCCGGTAGGTTCGCCCTCGAAGTTGCGGACATAGCTTACTTCGATAGGAGCCGACGGATCATAATTTGCCACTTGACCGTTTTCTATGAAGACACAAGGCACTCGGTCGCCTGTAGCTGCCATGATATAATGATAATCAAACCCTAAATCGCCTAATGATGCAGGAAGTGGTGCATTCCAATCTTGTTCGCCTGTTTTGTCTCCCAAACCAAGATGCCATTTACCGAATGCACCGGTAGCATATCCGGCACTTTTAAACATATCTGCCATTGTGTACTGCGTAGGACGGATAATCATACCGGCATTTCCAGCTGCTACATCCGTATCAGGCTTTCGCCAAGCGTATTCACCCGTCAATAACGAGTATCGAGAAGGTGTACTGGTAGCTGCGACAGCATGGGCATTGGTAAAACGGATTCCTTCTTTGGCCAGTTGGTTCACATTTGGCGTCTTGACATTCTTAGCACCATAACATTCTAAATCACCATAGCCGAGATCGTCGGCATAAATGATGATGACATTCGGTTTCTTTACAGGTTCGATAGCATGTGTGATATTCGGTGCTACCATAGGCAGCAAGGACAAGATAGGGATTGTTCTTTTCATAAGCATTGGATTAACGTGTGACAAATATAAGAATTTTCTTAATTTTGCAGAACAATAACGATAGATATGGTGAAAATAAATGTTTTGATAGACAATCAGCCGAGCAATGAAGCCTTGTTGGAATATGAACATGGTTTGTCCTTTTATATAGAAACCGGATGCAGCAGGGTGTTATGTGATATGGGAGCTTCTGATAAGTTTATGTTCAATGCTTCTTGCATGGGGATTGATTTATCTGAGATTGATTTTGCATTTGTTTCACATGGACATGCTGATCATACCGGTGGCCTTCCGGATTATTTGAAGACATTTGGTGAGAAGAAAGTGTATCTTTCCGAACGGATTTCCAAGGAAATGTATTTTTCTTCCCGACGGGGAAGTCGGAGAGACATCAGTACGGAACGGTCTGTGTTCGATAATTATCAAGACCAGCTTGTGCTTCTGAAGGACAGTTGTTGGATAACTCCCGAAATAGCAGCTGTTTATACGGATGTTCACGAACATTCCCAACCGCTAGGGAATGCATTTCTAAGTAAGGAAGTATATGGTGAAGAATCGTTGGATGACTTCGGTCATGAGCTTTCATTGGCCGTTCTTACTCCAAAAGGTTTGGTGGTTGTTTCTTCCTGTTCGCATGGCGGAGCTGTCAACATCATAAAAAGTTGTTGCCGTTTTACTGGAATATCACGCATCCATGCTTTTGTGGGTGGTCTTCATTTGGTAGATGGCGAACATACGGCATCCGAAGTAGAGTCTTTTGTGAAGGAAATGAAGACTGAATATCCCGATATCCAAATCTATACAGGACATTGTACGGGTGAGTTGGCGAAACAGGAATTGGTAAATTGTTCATTGGATATACGCATATTCAAGACGGGAGATGTCATCGAATGTTGAAAAAGAAGCGATAGCAGACTGTAACTGCGAAATTTTAAGTGTTACAGTTTGCTATCGCTATCTTTTTTGTGGAGCTGGAGGGAGTCGAACCCTCGTCCAAACGAGGAAGCCATACGCTTTCTACATGCTTATCTCTGCCTTCGGTTTTCGAGCGCAGGCAAGACCAGAGCCACCAACCTGCACCTTAGCTTCTAAAACTTCGGAAGAGCCGCGAAGCAAGACTCCACCTATTCCCGATTTTGCTGTGCCGCTTTACCAAACGCTTCGGAACAAGAGCTTTTGAGCGACATCCCGTTTCCGCCACTGTGGCAGAAATAAAGGTAATCTACTGTACTTCGATTACGCTGCGAGAGCATAAGTATTGTTGCCAGATAATAGCTTGATAACTGGGATTAAAGTGCCAATCACCGACGCACTGCATGCTTACATACCACTCCAACCCGCTGTCAAATCCAGTCAACCCCAAGTTGGTGATGTCGTAAAGACGATGCAAATGTAATGCTTTTCTCCCTCTGATGCAAATATCAGTGCATTATTTGTGAATATTTAAGGGAGAATCCCTATCTTTGAGACATAGACATAAAGGTATGAAGAAAATGATTATAGGATGTATCGGTGCTTTGATGTTGTGCGCCTGTACATCGATGAAACAAAAAGAGACTATGGAAAAGATGTATCTCATGGTGGGTAGTTATGCCACTCCTGAAGAAGAAGGAATCAAGGTTTATGCTTGGGATGGCGAGAAAGGGAAGGCTGCTTATGTCAGTGGATTGAAGGGCATTTCCAATCCGTCTTATCAAGTGGTATCGGCTGACGGCAAGCGTGTCTATTCGGTAGGAGAGGATGACGGTTTGACTTCGACTGCTCATGCTTTGTCGTTCGATAAGTCGCAAGGAAGATTGGCGCTGATGAATACGCAGCTTACGCAGGGTGGTGCCCCCTGTTACATCAATTTAACCCCCCATGAAGATTATGTGGTAACAGCCAATTATATGGGTGGAAGCATTTCTGTCTTTCCGTTAGAAGCGTCGGGACGTTTGGGCGAAAACGTCAATACGTTTGCCTTCAAAGGCAAGGGTGTTTTGAAGGAACGTCAAAGCCAACCGCATCTGCATTGTGTAGAGTTCACTCTTGATGGGAAATTCCTTTTGGCAAACGACCTAGGTACGGATAAGATTCACGTCTTCTCGTTGAAATCGAATGGTCAGTTGGATAAAGAGAATACTTTTGATGTTGAATTAGAACCAGGTTCAGGTCCTCGTCATCTCTGTTTTTCGAAAGACGGCCGATTTGCCTATCTGATTAATGAACTTTCGGGAAAAGTCACAACACTATTCTATAATGGCCAGAATTTGACACCGATTCAATACATCGAAGCCAATACATTAGAAGCTAGAGGAAGTGCAGATATTCATTTGTCACCAGATGGGAAATTTCTATATGCTTCCAATCGTTTGAAAGCCGATGGCATTGCTATATTCTCGGTAGATACTCAAACGGGATTGCTTACTAAGATAGGGTATCAGCTGACGGGCATTCATCCTCGTAATTTCATTATGACTCCTGATGGGTGTTTCCTTTTGGTGGCTTGTAGAGATGATAATCTGATCCAGATTTTCAAAAGGAATAAAGAAACAGGCCTGCTTGTCGATACGGGGAAGAATATCGAGACAAGCAAGCCTGTGTGTCTGAAGTTTATCTAACTTCTTTATACGTAAGTTTCCAAGAACTTAGCGTGGCCGTTTACGGTTACCTTCACTTCCTTAGTAGTCGCAGCATAAAGGATAGATTCACCAGCCTTTACTTCTACGGAGTTGCCTTGGTCGTCAGTTACAGTACAAGAACCTTCCATGCAGATGTGGATTACGAATGAATCAAGTTCGCTATAATCCAAAGTCATGTCTTCGGTCAAGTCATAAACTGAAGTTGTGAAGTATGGGCAAGTTACCAATTCTACCGGTTCGTTTTGCTTCGGAGTGTAGTTGGTACGATAGTCTTCTTCTACGCTATAATCGATAGCATCCTTTGACAATTCAGTGTGGAGCTCACGAGTGTTACCGTTCTTATCCTTGCGGTTGAAGTCGTAAATACGGTAAGTCACGTTTGAAGTCTGTTGGATTTCAGCGATGAAGCAACCTGCACCGATACTATGAATACGACCAGCAGGGAGGAAAAAGACATCGCCTGGTTGAACTGCATAGTCAGCCAACGCATCACAGATGGTATTGTCGGCAATCATCGCTGCATATTCGTCTGGAGTTATGCTCTTCTTCAAACCTGAACGGAGGTGAGCCTGCCCCTTGTTGTTATCAATTACATACCACATTTCAGTCTTACCCATCGAATTGTGGCGAACCTTTGCCAAAGCATCGTCTGGGTGAACTTGGATAGAAAGGTCATCACAAGCGTCGATAAACTTAATGAGCAATGGGAAGTTGTCACCGAAACGTTCGTAGTTAGCTTCACCTACCAAAGCACCCTTATATTCTTTTACCAATTCGCTCAAGTTCTTGCCTGCTTCAGCACCGTTGGCAACTACAGATTCATCACCCGGTACGTTGGAAATTTCCCAACTTTCACCTACTTGCGGTTGTTCGATATCAAGACCTTTGAACGGAATAATCTTTTCACCACCCCAAATAGTGGATTTCAAAATAGGATTAAATTTAAATGGATACATAAGGTTATAATTTAAGTTATGATTTTGTTTGACTACAAATGTAAGAGATTTCTAGGACTTTCTATGATGTTTTCATGAAAATATTTACCTTTGTCAGCATTATTTAAAATTAGACATATTATGAGAAGTTTTGCATCAGACAATAATTCAGGTGTACATCCGTTGGTGATGGAAGCCTTGGCGAAAGCCAATACCGGTCATGCCGTAGGTTATGGTGATGACCCATGGACAGAAGAAGCAACCGAAATGGTAAAAAAACAATTTGCTCGTCCTTGCGACGCTTTGTTCGTATTCAATGGAACAGGTAGCAATACCATGGCGCTACAGTTGATGACTCGTCCTTATCATATCATATTCTGTGCCGATACAGGTCATATTGCAGTGGATGAATGTGGTGCTCCAAGTAAAGGTACCGGATGTTTCATGCGTACCATCCCGACTACAGACGGTAAGCTGACTCCTGAACTTTTGCAGCCATACATGATTAACTTTGGTGTGGAACATCATTCCCAACCAGGTGCTATCTATATCAGCCAATGTACTGAATTGGGAACTATTTACAAGCCTGAAGAAGTTCGTGCCCTTTGTGACTTCGCTCATGAACATGGCTTGTTGGTACACATGGACGGTGCCCGTATCTCGAATGCCGCCGCTGCTTTAGGACTTTCTTTGGACGAAGTATCGGGTGCATGTGGTGTAGATACCTTGACTTTGGGTGGTACCAAGAACGGGTTGATGGGAGCAGAGTGTGTGGTTATCTTCAATCAGGATTTGGTAAAGGAAGCCCGTTATGCCCGTAAGCAGGCATGTCAGTTGGCTAGCAAGATGCGTTATCTGTCTAGTCAGTTTACTGCTTTCCTTACCGACGATTTGTGGTTGAAGTGTGCCAACCATGCCAACCGTTTGGCTAAGAAACTTCACGACGCTTTGGCGGCTATGCCGGATGTGCAGTTCACCCAACCAATGGAAAGTAATCAGTTGTTCTTTATCATGCCTAAAGAAAAGGAAGAAAAGCTGCATGAAAAATACTACTTCTATTACTGGAACGAAGCTGCAGGTGAAATGCGTTTGGTAACTTCTTGGGATACAACCGAGGAAGATGTGGATGGTTTGATTGATTATTTGAAGTCACTATAATAGATTAAGTATGGCGGGACATCCCGTATTCTCCATGAGCATGACTAAGGTTTATCCGTTGTTGGTGCAAAAAGCCGAGCGGAAAGGCCGAACTCAGTCCGAAGTCGATGAAATCATTTGTTGGTTGACGGGATATGATATCGCCGGTCTTCAAAATCAGTTGGAGAAAGGAGTGGATCTTACTACTTTTTATGCAGAGGCTCCTTGCATGAATTCTAACCGTGATTTGATTAAAGGGGTAGTCTGTGGAGTGCGGGTAGAGGATGTGGAAGATCCTTTGATGAAACAAATTCGTCAATTGGACAAATTGGTGGATGAATTGGCTAAAGGTAAGTCCATGGATAAGATATTGCGAAAATAAGCTATGTGATGAATAAAATTATACATTATATAATTTTGCTACTTGGAGCAGTATCCTTATCTACATGTATTGTAGAGGATGAAGAGCCTCCTGTTGGAAATAATTTGGGAGTTGGGGATAAAATTCCTCAATTCTCTGTTATTATGAATAATGGGAAAATGATTTGTAGTGAGGACCTTATAGGCAATGTGTCGTTAATAGTTTTTTTTAATACGTTATGTAATGATTGTCGGAAAGAATTGCCTGTTATACAACGTTTTCATGAATCATATCCCCAATATCCATTGCTCTGTATCAGTCGTGAAGAAGGTGAAGACTCGGTTGCAAAATATTGGGAAAGTTACTCGTTTACAATGCCCTATTCTGCACAGGATAATCGGACGATTTATCAATTGTTTGCTCAAAAAGTGATTCCACGTGTTTATATTATTGATAAAGAAGGCTTTATTCGGTATATTTTTATGGATAATCCATTGGCAACATACGATGATTTGCGAAAAGCTGTAATGGAACTATGAGAATAAAATAGTCCGGGATTGATAGATAATCCCGGACTATTTTATTTAAAGACAACTACGTTTTCTTTAGAAACTGATGGCTGTATCACTCAATACCCCATATACATTGCTGACAATGCCCAACAAAAGGATACCAGCTACGCAGATCATCAAACAAACACGCATGGCGCTTCCGTTTTGGAAAGTAGGAATAGGTTGTTCGTTTGGAGTAATAAACATAGCCTTAATAATCAGCAAATAGTAGTATAAGGAGATGACTGTATTGACCAATGCAATGAATACTACCAACCAATGTCCGCTATGGAACGCTGCAGCGAATACAAAGAACTTGCTGAAGAATCCGGCAAATGGTGGAATACCTGCCAAGGAGAACAAAGCTAAAGTCATAACCATGGTCAGCTTCGGATTGGTTTGGTACAAACCATTGTAATCGGTACGGTCTAGTTTCCCGTGAGTATGGTGTTCTACTGAAGCTATTACGCCAAACACGGCCAAGTTGGCAACAATATAGACTACCATGTAGTATACTAAGGAAGCCATGCCTTGTGGAGTACCTGCCAAGACAGCCAACATGATGTAACCGGCTTGTGAGATACTACTAAAAGCCATGAAACGTTTCAATTGGTTCTGACGGATAGCAAACAAGTTTCCGATGGTAATGGTTGCTACAATCAAGATAGAAAGCATTTTGCTCCATTCTGCAGTCATGGAACCGAAAACTTTTACCAAGATAACCATGGCAGTAAAGGCAGCTGCTCCCTTCGAAATAACTGACAAATACGCGGTAACACTGGTTGGGGCACCTTGATAAGTATCGGCAGTCCATAAGTGGAAAGGAACCAAACTCAGTTTGAATGCCAATCCGGTAAAGAAAAAGACCAATGCAAGGATTTGCAAGGCACTACCATTCAAACCTGCAGGAACATCTTCGAAATATAAAGTACCGATGGTACCATAAATCATGGATACACCATAGAGCATGATACCGCTGCTAAACAGAGCTGAAAGAATGAACTTGGCACCGGCTTCGGCGCTATGACCTTTGTACTTGTCGAAAGCAATCATACATGCCATAGGTACACTGGCCAATTCCAAGCCGAGGAAGAATAGCAAGAAGTGACCAGCACTTACCATGAAATACATCCCAATCAGGGTGCTGATGGTTAATATATAGAATTCGCCTGTTTTGTGTTGTACGTCTTGACGTTTCAGCCAGTCACTACTCTGCATGAAGACTAGGATAGTACCTAAGGTCAGGATGCTCTTCATGACCGAAGCCATTGGAGTGGAATGGTACATGCCACCGAATAGAATCACTTCGTCAGGTGTCAGATTGCTTACCAACTGGATACCCAACAAAATACATGCCAAACGACGAATCAAATGGCGGTGCTTCTCTGGAAGGAACAAATCCAACAAGAACACCAACAGGAATACCGCAATCAAGCTTAACTCTTGATGCATCGATAATATAGAGGTATAATCCATAGTCATTACTTGATTAATTGTGAGATAATTGGTTCAACACTCTCGCTAATCAAATCGCTCATCCAGAACGGAGCCATACCAAGGCCTGCTACACAAGCGATAAGGCAAATCACGGCAAATCGTTCGTCCCAAGTGGCATCGGTCAGTTTCAAGTGTTCTGGGTTTTGTACATTGCCAAACAGAATCTTGCCGACAGTACGGAGGATATACACCGCTGTTATCACGATACTGGTGGTTGCCACAATGGTACATACACGGTGGAAGGTATCGTCGTTTTGGAAGGAGCCGACAAATACGGTCATTTCTGCAACGAAGCCACTCAAGCCAGGCAAACCGAGGTTGGCCAAACCGGCAATGACGTATCCAACAGCCAAGAAAGGCATGATTTTCATCAAACCACCCATGAAGCGAATATCGCGGGTATGGGTACGGCCATAAATCATACCGATGAGGGCAAAGAACAAGGCGGTCATCAAACCGTGTGAAAGCATCTGCAAGATAGCACCGGTACAAGAAGTACGGGTCATCATCAACAAGGCGAAGAGTACGAGACCGCAGTGGGATACCGATGAATAGGCATTGATGTACTTCAAGTCGGTCTGGACCACAGCACTGAATGCACCGTAAACCACAGAGATGGTGGTCAATACCAAGAAGAAGTTACCCCACATTTCAGCACCTTCCGGCATCAGGAACATGGCTACACGGAAACATCCGTAGCCACCGAGCTTCATCAATACGCCGGCATGGAGCATGGATACGGCAGTCGGTGCCGAAGCGTGACCGTCGGGACTCCATGTGTGGAACGGGAACAAGGCACCCAATACTCCGAAACCCAAAAATATGAGCGGGAAGAACAAGTGCTGCATCTCAGTAGGAATGTGGCGTTGAGCGATGTCAAGCAAGTTCATGGTGTCTCCACCGGCTCCGTAGAAGATACCCAAGAT
>SUXY01000082.1 GCA_015060705.1 Bacteroides sp.
TTGAAGAAAGCGGGTTATGAGGTTATCTTCCCGAAGAACATGGACAAGCTTTGTTGTGGTACTATTTGGGAAAGTAAGGGTATGCTGGATATAGCCGACCGTAAATCGGCTGAATTGGAAGCAGCTTTATGGGAAGCTAGTGAACAGGGAAAATATCCGGTACTTTGTGATCAAAGTCCATGTTTGCATCGCATGCGCGAATGCATCAAGAAAATGAAGCTGTACGAACCGGCTGAATTTATCTATACTTTCTTGAAAGATAAGTTGGTGTTCACACCGACCAATCGTCCGATAGCAGTTCATGTCACTTGCTCTACCCGTAAGATGGGCTTGGCAAATACCATCATTGCCTTGGCAAAAATGTGTTCGACTAAGGTGCTTGTTCCGGAAGGAGTGGGTTGTTGTGGCTTTGCCGGTGATAAAGGTTTCACCCATCCGGAATTGAATTCGTATGCATTGCGTAAACTTCGTCCTCAAATTGAGAAGGAGGGTATTCAGATAGGTTATTCCAACAGCCGTACTTGTGAAATCGGATTGACAACGAATGCTGGAATTCCTTATGTATCCATTGCTTATCTAGTGGATGAATGTACGAAAGCTAAAAACTGAAAAATAACCACATGCTATGAATAAACCGAAAGTAAATAAACGTATATTGGCGCTCGATATTCTTCGAGGCTTTACCATTGCCGGGATGATTTTGGTAAACAATCCTGGCAGTTGGGGGTATATTTATGCTCCTCTTCGTCATGCAGAATGGAATGGTTTGACACCGACCGATCTGGTTTTTCCGTTCTTCATGTTCATTATGGGGATTTCTACTTACATTTCTTTGAAGAAGTATAATTTTGAATTCAGTCAGTCGGCTGCCCTCAAGATTGTGAAGCGTACGATTGTCATCTTCCTCGTAGGTTGTGCTATTGGTTGGTTCTCCCGTTTCTGCCGCTATTGGGTCACAGCTCCGGAAGACCTCAGTTTCTTTGAGAACCTTTGGGCTTCTGTATGGACTTTTGACCGTATGCGTATCCTTGGCGTGATGCAACGCTTGGCTCTTTGTTATGGTGCTGCTTCCATTGTTGCATTGACGGTGAAGCATAAACGGATTCCATATATTATTGCTACTATCTTGATAGGCTATTTTGTCATCCTGATGTGTGGAAACGGTTATGAATATAACGAAACCAACATCCTTTCGATAGTCGATCGTGCGATATTGACTCCGACTCATATGTATAAGGACAATGGTATTGATCCGGAAGGACTTCTTAGTACTCTTCCTTCCATCGCACATGTATTGCTTGGTTTCTATGTCGGTAAGCTGATGTTGGATGGAAACAAATCTCAAGACCGCATGAGTTTCTTGAATTCACAGATTGTAACCTTGTTCTTGGTAGGAACTATCCTGACATTTGCAGGTTTCTTGTTGAGCTATGGATGTCCTATCAACAAGAAGATTTGGTCACCTACTTTCGTGTTGACTACATGTGGTTTGGCTTCCAGTTTCTTGGCATTGCTCATTTGGATTATCGATGTCAAAGGCAAGAAAAAATGGAGTCTTTTCTTCGAAGCATTCGGTGTGAATCCGCTCTTCATGTATGTTTTGGGTGGAGTACTTGGTATTCTCTTGGGTTGCATTCGTTTCCCGTGGGAAGACGGCATGATCAGTATTCATACCTTCTTGTATAAGATTGTCTTGATGCCTGTCTTCGGACAGACCGGAGGCTCTTTGGCCTATGCTCTTTTGTTTGTTACCATCAACTGGTGCATCGGTTATCAATTGTATAAGCGTAAAATTTACATTAAGATATAACGTTAAATCTATAATATCATGATTCTAATAGCAGACAGTGGTTCTACAAAGACCGATTGGTGTGTTGTAGAAAAAGGAGAATTAGTACAACAGATTTTTACTAAGGGTACCAATCCTTTCTTCCAGTCAGAAGAAGAAATTAGTAATGAAATTGCAACAGCTCTCTTGCCGGAACTGAAGACCGATGAGTTTGATGCCATCTATTTCTATGGCGCAGGCTGTGGTTTCCCTGATAAGATTGCGGTGGTACATCGTGCTTTGACCAAGCACCTGAAGGTGAAGGGTGAAGTGGAAGTGGCTACCGACATGTTGGCAGCAGCTCGTGGCTTGTGCGGTCGTGAGTCGGGTATTGCTTGTATCATGGGTACAGGTTCCAATTCATGCTACTACGATGGTCAGAACATCGTGGCCAATGTATCTCCATTGGGCTTTATCTTGGGTGATGAAGGTAGTGGTGCTTGCTTGGGTAAGTTGATGGTAGGTGACTTGTTGAAGAACCAAATGACACTGGAATTGAAAGAAAAGTTCTTGCAGCAGTTCAACCTGACTCCGGCAGATATCATTGACCGTGTTTACCGTAAGCCGTTCCCGAACCGTTTCTTGGCAAGCTTGTCTCCGTTCTTGTCACAGAACATCAACGAACCTTGTGTGCATGATTTGGTATTGAATAGCTTCAAGGCATTCTTCAAGCGTAACATCATGCAATACGATAACTACCAGAACCTCAAGGTGAATTTCATTGGTTCTGTAGCCTATTATTATAAGGACGTATTGGCTGAGGCTGCTCAGGCAATGGGTATTCAGTTGGGCACCATTATCCAAAGCCCGATGGAAGGATTAATTAAGTATCACGCATAAAATTGAAAGACTATGGCATTCGTAAAAATATCAGAGCAATCATCGCTCTACAATGATTTGGAAAAGAAATCAGTTCGTGAAATATTGGAAGACATCAATACTGAAGACCAGAAGGTAGCGTTGGCAGTACAAAAGGCTATCCCACAGATTGAAAAGTTGGTGACTCAGATAGTTCCTCGTATGAAGCAAGGTGGACGTATTTTCTATATGGGAGCAGGTACCAGCGGTCGTCTCGGCGTGCTTGATGCTTCTGAAATTCCTCCTACATTCGGTATGCCTCCAACTTTGATTATCGGTTTGATTGCTGGTGGTGATACTGCTTTGCGTAATCCTGTAGAAAATGCGGAAGATGATACTCAACGTGGTTGGGAAGAATTGTTGGAACGCAACATTACCGATAAGGATACCGTAATCGGTATTGCTGCATCAGGTACCACTCCTTATGTAATCGGTGCTATGCACGAAGCTCGCGAACATGGTATCTTGACTGGCTGTATCACCAGTAATCCAGATTCTCCGATGGCGGCGGAAGCAGATGTAGCTATCGAAATGGTCGTAGGTCCGGAATACGTTACTGGTAGCTCACGCATGAAGTCGGGTACAGGTCAGAAGATGATTCTGAATATGATTACTACTTCAGTCATGATTCAGTTGGGTCGTGTAAAGGGCAACAAGATGGTGAACATGCAGCTCAGCAACAAGAAATTGGTGGACCGCGGTACACGTATGATTGTCGAAGAATTGGGCTTGGACTATGGTAAGGCACAGGCTTTGCTTCTCATGCACGGATCAGTGAAGAAGGCAGTTGATGCTTATCGTGGTATTGAAACAGAAGAATAACGTATTCATTCCTCTTAATCGAAACATCATGAAAAAACTTTTATTTATACTTTTGTCGGTATTGAGCATCCAGACTATCAGTGCCCAGACATTGGAAAGAGTAGCCCCGGAGCAAGTGGGGATGGACTCTCGCCGATTGATGTATACGGATGAACTTATCGAAACTGCGATTGCTAACGAGGAGATTCCGGGTGCGGTACTTGCAGTGGTCAAAGACGGTAAGATGGCTTACCTGAAGGCGTACGGTAACAAACGGGTATATCCGAACAAGGAACCGATGACTACACAGACTGTATTCGATATGGCTTCTTGTAGCAAGACCATTTCGACTGCCATTTGTACCATGATTTTGGTCGAACGGGGTAAGATTCGTCTGAGCGATGCTGTCAGTGTATACATTCCTGAATTTCAGAATTGGGTAAGCGAGGACGGTAAGGAAAAGAAGACTATCCGTGTAGCTGATTTGTTGACCCACACTTCTGGTCTTCCTTCATACGGCCCTACGGCTAAGTTGGAAGAACAATATGGTTCTCCGAATCCGGAAGGTTTGATGAAATACATTTCTACTTGCAAGCGTATATACAAACCGCAGACTGATTGGACTTATAGTTGTTTGAACTTCATTACTTTGCAGAATATCATCGAGAAGGTGAGCGGACAGACACTCCGTGAGTTTGCCCGTGAAAACTTGTTTGACGTATTGGGTATGGATTATTCCGACTATTTGCCGACAGTACGCGACAAGAAGGGCAATTGGGTTAATACTTCCGATGCTCATTGGGCGAAATTGGTGGAAGGTGATTGGCATGACATTATTGCTCCGACTGAAAAACAGGCTAATGGTCAGGTACTTCTGGGACAAGTGCATGATCCATTGGCACGCATCATGAATGGTGGTATCAGTGGCAATGCTGGTGTATTCTCCCGTGCTGAAGATATCGCAATTCTTTGTGCTGCCTTGCAGAATGGTGGTGAATGGAATGGTCGTCGCATCTTGAGTCCGCAAGGTGTGAAGGCTATGCGTACAGTTCCACGTGGGGCGGTTGAAGAATTTGGCCGTACTTTGGGTTGGGATAATTATAGCGCATATGCTTCGAATCAAGGTGTTTTGTTCGGTCGTAATACGTATGGTCATACAGGTTATACAGGTACATCTGTTATCATGGATCCGGATAACAATACATCAGTAATCTTGTTGATTAATGCCGTTCATCCGGTAGATGGTAAGGGTGTGGTTCGTTTGCGTTCACTCGTAGCCAATACTGTAGCCGCTTCCATTTGTCCGGCTCCACGTGCTTATTTCCCGCATTACTACAAGCGTTTTTTGCAGTTCATGGACGAACCGGCCATCACTTCTGAAGACATTCTGATGTTGGGTGATAGTTTGACAGAAGGTGGCGGTGACTGGGGCAAGCGTTTCGGTAAGGAAAACGTGGTGAACCGGGGTATCGTAGGCGATGAAGTGATGGGTGTTTATGATCGCCTTCATCAGATTCTTCCGGGCAAGCCGAAGAAACTTTTCTTGTTGATTGGTACCAATGATGTGTCTCACGACTTGAGTACAGACAGCATCGTCTACCTGATTGACAAGACCATTACCCGTATTCAGAAGGAATCTCCGGAAACCAAGTTGTATTTGCAGAGCTTGCTTCCTATCAACGAAAGCTTCGGGCGTTACAAACGAATGACCAACAAGACTTATCAGATTCCGGAAATCAATGCCCGTTTGGAAGTCCTTGCCAAGGAAAAGAAGATCGAGTTTATCAATCTCTTCCCATTGTTTACCGAAAAGGGTACCAATGTACTTCGTAAAGAACTCACTTCCGATGGTTTGCATCTGAAGGAAGAAGGATATCAGATTTGGGTAGATGCCATTAAGAAGAAAATGAAATAAGAAGACGTATGAAAAAAATAAGAATCACATATCTTATCATTGCTTGTCTCTTTATCGGAGGAAGTCTTCATGCTCAAGTATGGAAGGCCAAGGCTATTTCCGATTTGAACAAGGGTGAATTCGCCAAGGTAGAACAGACCATCAGCAAACTCAGTGAAGCAGAAAAAGGAAAGCATGCTTGGCTGATTGACTCCTTGCAGGCGATGATGTCCCGCATACGGGATGATTTCCGCTTGTCTCGTGAAGAAGGCAAGAAGCTCTTGTTGGAAAAAGTTCCTGGTGCTACCGACAAGCAGATTGAATCGTGGAAGCAGAAGAAATATCTGGAAACTAGAATCATCGACGGTGAAGAACGTTGGTTCCGCAAGACCATTAGTAACTTCGTTCTCCTGAATCGGGAGTTGTTTACTGCCGAGATGATTAAGGATAAGAAAAAGGAATATGCCAAGGCGCATACTCAGTGCGAAAACATTCTTTCTCAGCCGGTAGGTGTCAACCATACTTGTGACTGGAAGAAGGTGAATGCTTCTTTCTTCATTGAAGTTCCAGCCGATGCAGTTCCTGCCGGAGAAGTCATCAAGGCATGGCTTCCTTATCCATTTGACAATGGTAGACAACGTAACTTCCAGTTGCTTTCTACATCATCACCAGCAACTCATTCGGAAGGTAGCTTGCATCACACGGTATACATGGAGCAGAAAGCCGTGAAAGGACAACCAACTCGTTTCGAAATGAAGTTCAGTTATGAAGTGGGTGCTCAGGTATTTCCGCAAGAAGAAATCTTGAAGAGCTTGAAGCCATACGACAAGCAAAGCGATTTGTACAAGAAATATACTGTACAGGAACTTCCTCACATGTTGGTAAACAAGCAGATGAAGACATTGACTCAGAAGATAGTAGGCGGAGAAAACAATCCGGTTCTTCAGGCGTCCATGATTTACGATTGGATCAGTGCCAATTATCCTTGGGCTGGTGCTATCGATTATAGTACCATCCCTTGCATGCCGCAGTATGTACTCGATATTCAACATGGCGATTGCGGTCAGGTGACTTTGCTCTATATCTCCATGTTGAGAAGTTTGGGTATCCCGGCTCGTTGGGAAAGCGGTTGGGTATTCGACGAAACTGGTTGGACAGGTTATCATGACTGGGGTGAAATTTATTTCGAAGGTATCGGTTGGGTACCGACAGATGTTTCTGCCGGACGTGATACTTATGGCGAACGTTACAGCGATTTCTTCAAGACTTGTACAGATGCTTATCGTTTGGCAAGCAACGAAGGTATTGGCGGTGAACTTTCTCCGAAGAAGCAGTACATCCGTCGTGAAACAGTGGACTTCCAAGCCGGTGAAGTGGAATGGAAGGGTGGTAACTTGACCAAGTGGAAATCGAATTTGGTGATTGACAAGATTTCGACCGAAGCTGATGAAATGAAGGCATTGTTGGCTTCGATTAAAAAGACTTTTGCTCCAGACTCTCGCGTAGCCATTTATGAATTGGAAGCCAAGAAGGCTGACAATCAATGGATCATCAAGGGTAAGGTAGATAAGGCTGAATTGAAGGCTAATGTCCTCCTGGAATTGAAGAAGGCTAATGTGGCGGTAGTAGACAGCATCGCAGTGTTGGAATTCACCAAGGAAAAGCCTTGGGGTTTGGTGAAGCTTTCCATTGCTTCGCTCCGTACTGGTGGAAAACATGCGGCAGAAATGGCTACTCAAGCCATTATGGGTACCCCGGTAAAGATTTTGGAACATGCCGGCGATTGGGCTAGAGTGCAGACTCCGGACGAGTATATCGCATACGTACCGAAGAATTCGTTGTATCAGATGACACAAACTCAGTTGGATGCTTGGCGTCAGAGCACACGTTATGTCGTAACGGTTTATCAGACTCAGTTGGTGGATGCTCCGAAGAACGGTATGACCGTTAGCGACTTGGTACTTGGCAATATTTTGGAATATAAGGGAAAGAAAGGTAAGTTCATTCTATTGGCTACTCCTGATGGTCGTGAAGGTTACGTGCATCAAGACGAAGTGAAGGAACTTTCTTCTTGGGCAGAACAGACTTTCGATGCTGAGTTGATTAAGAAGGTGGCTTTCCGTATGATGGGTTCTGGTTACTTGTGGGGTGGTACTTCGACCAAGTTGACCGACTGCTCGGGTTTGGTAAAGGTGGCTCACTTTGCCAATGGTATTATCCTTCAGCGTGATGCTTCTCAACAGGCATTGACCGGAAAGATTATCAAGGCCGAAGATTGGAAAGAAGCTCAATTGGGCGACTTGTTGTTCTGGGGAACCAAGAGCGGACGAGTGACTCACGTAGGTATCTATTTGCAGGACGGAGAATACATCCATTGCTCCGGACAAGTGAAGCTGAATAGTTTGGATCCGGAATCTCCGAAGTGGCTTTCCACTCCATTCCTTTCTATCAGTCGTATCAACGGTATGATCGGCACCAAGGGCATCACTACCGTCAAAGAACATCCTTGGTATTTTTGAATCTCTTAAATCTCTTACTATATGGATAGAAGAAAATTTTTATTAAGCTCAGGAGCAGGCTTATTGGCTACATCCTCGCTGATGTCCATTCCGATGTTGGGATGCGGTGAAGCACCTAATGTAAATCGTAAAACCGCTCATAGCGGACACTTGATATTACGTTTCAAACCATACGAATTGAAGTTGAAACACTCGTTCAACTTGGCTAAGTCCAGCCGTACCACTACACCGGATGTACAGGTTGAGTTGGAATACGATGGTATCATCGGTTATGGTGAAGCGTCTATGCCTCCATATTTGGGTGAGAGCGTAGAAAGCGTAACAAAGTTCTTGTCATCGTTGGATTTGGCTCAGTTTACTGATCCGTTCCGCATCGATGATATCTTGTCGTATGTAGACGGTGTAGCTCCAGCTAATCGTGCTGCTAAGGCATCGGTAGACATCGCATTGCACGACTTGTTGGGCAAGATTATGGGACAGCCTTGGTACAAGATTTGGGGCTTGTCACCTGAAAAGATTCACCCGACATCTTATACCATCAGTAATGGTACACCGGAAGAAGTACAGGAAAAGATTAAGGAATCGGAACGCTTCCGTGTATTGAAAGTGAAGATGGGTGTTCCTGGCGATAAGGAATTGGTAGAAACCATTCGTAAGGCAACCGATCGTCCGCTTTGTGTAGATGCTAACCAAGGTTGGAAGAGCAAGGAAGAAGCCTTGGAAATGTGTCATTGGTTGGCAGAACGCAATTGTATTTTCGTAGAACAGCCGCTTGATAAGGAATGGATGGATGAAACAGCATGGTTGAGAGAACGCAGCCCACTTCCAATCATTGCCGATGAAGCTTTCCAAAGACTACCGGATATCTTGCGCTTCAAGGACGTATACGATGGTATCAACATTAAGTTGATGAAGAGTACCGGTCTGCACGAGGCATACAAGATGGCTATCTTGGCTCGTGGATTGGGTATGAAGGTGATGCTTGGCTGTATGACTGAGACTTCTTGTGGTATTGCAGCAGCTGCTCAATTGTCGCCAATGGTAGACTGGACAGACCTTGATGGTAATGCCTTGATTGCAAACGATCGTTTCGAAGGCTTGATTTTTGAAAACGGAAAGGTAATCCCTGCAGATAAACCAGGTTTAGGTGTGTCGCTTATCAAGGGAATGGAATAACTATTTGGCACATCTAGTGTAACTCTAATAGCCGTGTCGTCAATGTTATTTGACGGCACGGTTTTTTGTGTACGGGCGTTCGCTGAAAGATGCTACATCTTACCCCGACAAGATGCTACATCTTACAGCGATAAGATGCTACATCTTCCGGCGGAAGCCCGTATACGATGATTTTAACTGGTTTAGCCGGAAATTCTTTATTCTCATCAACTGAATTTGTGGACGTTTTTTAAGAAACCATGCTGAATCCATTGACAGGCTTTGGTGCAACGGGTGCAAGGGGATGTAGCCATTCTCTGCCACCGATTTCTTGCTGTGACACAAGCGGTTGCCTTTCGGTGACAGGAGTGCAATCAATTACGGGTAAATTTCTTGTATACGCGCGCGCGTCAAAAAATAAGGTAAGGGATACTTGAACGGTAGGATGTGCTTGAAAAAACATGTTGTCCGGCATCTTTTGAGAATCAGCAACTTAGGGGAAAAGTCGCATTTTCCTTGAAAAAAAGAGGCAGGAATGTTTGGA
>SUXY01000083.1 GCA_015060705.1 Bacteroides sp.
CCCCGTTCATCTTTTGTGTTGGGCGGGGATTTCTTATCTGGATACAAAAAATAGGATGCAAATCTTCGATTTACAACCTTTTGGCGGAGAGAGAGGCTCCAGAACTTATAGAGTCGGTGAAAATCATAGAATCTCAAAACTCTAAATATCAACTATTTATAAAATTGTTGATTTCTTGGAGTATCATAAAGACTATTTGGCTATATAAAAAATTGGGTGTAAATTTGGGTGTAATTCTTAAACGTACCCAATTATGAATATTAAAAGAAACATTATTTTTGCTTTGGAAAGCCGGAAAAAGAACGGTGTTCCTATCGTTGATAATGTCCCTATCAGGATGAGAGTTGTATTCGCAAGTCAACGAATCGAATTTACTACAGGTTACAGAATCGATGCAGCCAAATGGGATGCAAACAAACAACGGGTAAAAAACGGCTGTACCAATAAACTGAAGCAAAGTGCAGCAGACATCAATGCCGACTTGTTACGTTATTATACCATACTGCAAGAAGTATTCAAGGAGTATGAAGTACAGGACATCATACCTACGATGCAGGAGGTCAAGAACGCATTTAATGCTAAGTTGAAACCGGAAGAAGGAAGCGAACAGGATGAAAAACAAAAAACTTTTTGGGGAATATACGATGAATTTACGGAAGATTGCGGGAAACAGAACAACTGGACAAATTCAACTTATGAGAAGTTTGCCGCAGTCAGGAATCATATCGTTGATTTTTGTAAGGAGCCGACTTTTGCCTTGTTCAATGAGGACGGCTTGAATGATTACGTGGATTTCCTAAGAGTGAGAAAAGACATGCGAAACAGTACCATTGGCAAGCAGATAGGATTTTTGAAATGGTTTATCCGATGGGCGCATAAGAAGGGTTACCATCAGAATATAGCTTATGACACATTCAAGCCCAAATTGAAGAACACTCCGAAGAAAGTCATATTCCTTACATGGGACGAACTTAACAGACTAAGAGAATACAGCATACCGCAGAACAAGCAATATCTCGAAAGGGTACGTGATGTGTTTCTGTTTTGTTGTTTTACCGGATTACGGTATTCCGATGTGTATAATTTGCGTACAAGTGATGTCAAAACAGACCGTATAGAAATTACAACCGTCAAAACCGCTGACAGCTTGATTATTGAATTGAATAAGCACAGCAAGGCCATTCTTGAAAAATACAGGGATATACATTTTGAGGGCAACAAAGTTCTGCCCGTTATCAGCAACCAAAGAATGAATGAGTATTTGAAAGAATTGGCGGAACTGGCAGGAATCAACGAAACTGTACGGGAAACATATTACAGAGGGAACCAACGTGTCGATGAGGTTACTCCCAAATACGCTTTGCTTGGAACACATGCAGGAAGAAGGACGTTCATCTGTAATGCGTTGGCACTCGGTATTCCTGCACAGGTTGTAATGAAATGGACCGGTCATAGCGATTACAAGGCTATGAAGCCTTATATCGACATTGCTGATGACATTAAAGCAAATGCCATGAGTAAATTTGACCAGTTATGATATTTTCTGATTATCTTTGTAAGTTGATTAACAAATAGAATTATGGATGATATAGAACGAAAGGATTTTGAAGCACTTGTACATGCTATTGGTTTTGAGATAGAACATGCACAAGTGAAGCTGGTTGTTGCAGCCAACGCACAAATGTTGTTCCATTACTGGAAACTCGGTACGTTTATCAGAAACCATCAGAACCGATTGGGCTGGGGAGGAAAGGTAATTTCTCGGTTGGCGCAGACTATACGGACGAAATACCCCGAAAAGAAGGGATATTCATACCGTAACTTGTCCTATATGTGTCAGTTTGCACGACTGTATCCTATCAGTGTCTTACAGACCATGAAGGAATGTGAATCGGATTTGAAAGAGCCTACATTGGATAAAGTCCTTCATGTAATGGAGAATTTGGATGGCATTGAATTTGTGCAAGAACCTCTTGCACAAACTCATACTTCGTCACAATGCGGTACAATTATGCAAGAACCTCTTGCACAATTTGAGAATATGGATCAAGTAATATCCCTAATCCAAAATACGGATATGGATGAGCTGGAATCCCTTTTCCTTCATTCACCCTTATGCGGCACCAATTGGGCAAGTCATGTGATTCTTATGAATGCTTCACTTTCGTTGGGTGTCAGATATTGGTACATGAAGCAATCCGTTGAAATGGGCTGGAGCAGTACAATCCTGAAGATGCAAATTGAAAGCAATCTGTTCAAGCGTCAGATAGAAGCCCATAAGGTCAGCAACTTTGCAGCTATACTGCCTTCTCCACAGAGTGATTTGGCAAACTATCTGTTGAAAGATCCCTATATATTTGATATGGCAGGTGCAAAAGAAGCGGCTGATGAACGCGACATAGAAAAGCAGCTTGTCGGACACATCACCAAATATCTGTTAGAAATGGGAAATGGATTTGCCTTTGTAGCCAAGCAGAAGCACTTCCAGGTTGGGAACAGTGATTTCTATGCCGACCTTATCTTATATAATATAAAGCTTCATGCCTATATAGTCGTTGAGTTGAAAGCTACCCCGTTCAAGCCGGAATACGCAGGGCAGCTCAATTTTTACATCAATGTGGTAGATGACCAGATGAGAGGTGAAAAGGACAACAAGACTATCGGTCTTTTGCTTTGCAAAGGAAAGGATGAGGTTGTAGCCCAATATGCGTTGAGAGGTTATGACCAACCTATCGGTGTCAGCGATTATCAATTGAGTAAGGCAGTACCGGAAGACTTGAAATCCACCTTGCCTACTATCGAAGAAATGGAGGAAGAACTTAACTTGTTACTTGACAGAAAATAATAAAAGGAATCCGATGAAAGACAGAAGAATTGCGACAATCATTCCTAAATATGGAGAATTGAACAGGTTATATAAGACAATTATTGAACGTGGATTTCTTTATTTTGACGAACAGGAATCCATTACCAATTTCTACAGAGGTGCTAAAGACGTGGGTGAACTTGAATTGTCTGTAGTTGAATTGATGATTTCGGCCGACAAAAGTATCAGTTCTGTTTTATTGAAAAGTCTGAAAAAGGAAATTGAAGCCAATCGTTTGCTTTATCTTGCCAACCGTGTATTTCTTGACAATTTGGATACGGAAAAAGTATGTTTTGCCTATGCCAAACGTTTTGACAGACAAATTGACAACCAAATGACGGTTGTAAGAGAATATAGCAAGGATTTACGGGAGGTAAACAATTCCTTGGAAGCAATGGCATATAAGGAACATACCCAAGATGAAGAAGACCTGCTGCAAAGGAAATATGACCAGTACAAAAAAGAATATGAAGAACAAAGAGCCAAGCTGAATAATTGGTATACCTTACAGAAAAAAGCGGCAGAGGAAGCTCTCAAGTGTGTAACCAACCTTTTTTCTTCCATTAATGACTTGAATGAGAAGATATCTTTAATTATAGAAAAATATCTGATTCAGGAAGAAACAGTTGAAATACAGGAAGAGACAGAGACTCCGAGTCTTGTAACCTATTTCCCGGAAAGACTTACATCCTCTCTATATAAAATATGCAATGGAGAACAATTTGAGGAAATTTCCGAAATCTATTTCCATGCCAATTTGAACTTGCATCCGTGTGAAAAACAACTGAGAGTAAGAGCCAAAGAAAAAATCCGTGTATGCTACCTTATCTATCTGCTTGGGGAACGTCTGTCCAAAGACCAACGGGAAGAATGGAAGGATGCTATTCTACAGCAACTGGAAATTGACACCTCCTATTACAAGTCCAAATACAAGGAACCCGTATCTGATTTCCCAAGTGACAGCAACCAAAAGTTTGCCGAGGAAATGGCAAATATATTCTGATTACAGATGATATTCCGTGAGATTTTACGATATTACCACTTATACCACTCAAAAAATATTTTACCACTCTTTGTTACTTGTTGATATTTAGACAGATAGCGTAATGTTGAAAATTACGCTATCCACCTCCACACCACTCATACTCCTACCTAATTTTGCATCGTTCGAACAAAGAAACAGCCTGTGCGCAGGGCTACAAGTCAAACGAAAAATTAGGTAATCATGAAAATTGACGAACTCTTATTGAAGCCCGTGTGGCAAATGACTGGAGAGGAATTTCTGTATCTTCACCGACATGCTTCCCCGAAGGAAGAAGCAAAACCGCAGACCGTAACGGACACAGAACGCAAATATGTGTACGGCATACATGGCATATCCCAGATTTTCGGGTGTAGTCTTCCAACCGCTAACCGTATCAAGAAAAGCGGAAAGATAGACAAGGCCATTACGCAGATTGGTCGTAAAATCATAGTTGATGTGGAACTCGCTCTTGAGCTTGCAGGACGCAAGACTGGAGGGCGCAAATAGTTATCGGTATGGAATATAAAAAGGATAAGAAGGAAATGACCAAAGATGAAATCATCGTCCTTTGGCAAGCTTCACGTTTGAGCCTCTCAAAAAGTTATGAGAAGGCTCCGGAGATTTTGAAGGTGCAGGGCTCTGTAATCGGTACGTTAGGAAATTTCAGTGCGTCAATCGGCAAAGCCAAAAGTAAGAAAACTTTCAACGTCTCAGCCATTGTCGCTGCTGCATTAAAGAATGGAACGGTATTGCAATATGTGGCAATGCTTCCCGAAGACAAACGAAAGATTCTGTACATAGATACGGAACAAAGCCCATATCATTGCTTGAAAGTGATGAAACGCATCTTGCGGATGGCAGGACTGCCCACCGACAAAGACAATGAACTTCTGGAATTTCTTGCCTTACGTAAATACACTCCGGCACAGCGTATCCTGATAGCAGAACAGGCTATTTACAATACGGACAATTTGGGATTGGTCATCATTGACGGAATCCGTGATATGGTATATGACATTAATAGCCCCAGTGAGGCTACTAACATCATATCCAAATTGATGCAATGGACGGATGAAAGACAGATTCATATTCATACTATCCTGCATCAGAACAAGGGGGATGAAAATGCCAGAGGTCATATCGGTACGGAATTGAACAATAAGGCTGAAACCGTATTACTGGTGGAAAAAGACAAGTCGGAGGAGAATATCAGCAGGGTTGAAGCAATGCATATTCGGGCAATGGACTTTGTTCCTTTTGCTTTTCGTATCAATCAGGAGGCCTTGCCTGAGCTTGTGGAAGGCTACCAGTTGGAAAAGAAACAACCGGGAAGACCAGCCAAAGAAAAGTTCGATCCTTACAAGGACATAACCGAGCAACAACATCGCATCGCTCTGGAAGCCGTATTCGGGTTGCAAACGGAGTATGGATATGAGGACTTGAAGACTTCCTTGATTGAGAATTACAACAAGGTGGGGGTTAGGCTCAACCACAACAAGGCGGTCAGTTTGATTGTGATGCTCCGGAACAAGCGTATGGTCGTGCAGGATAAAGGGAAAAAATACAGCTTTATGCCCGACTTCCGCTATTAAAGGTTATATTGGAAGTGCTTTACTTTATTCCGGATGTCTATATATAAGGAAAAAGCGAAAGCACTTCCGGTACTCTCGGATTCCCTTTACTTTTTTACCGTACATATATATACGAATAATAAAGTAAAGGTATGTGTATATGTTTCGCCATGCCTATATATAAGGACTGGCGAAAAAGGAAACAATCCAAATTCTACAACGATGAATATTGAAGAAATAAAGAAAATAAATCTGGCAGACTATCTTCAATGTATGGGATATTCGCCTGTAAGAAAGAAAGGAAATTCCCTTTGGTATAAATCACCATTCCGTGAAGAGAAAGAATCCTCATTCAAGGTTAATACAGAAATCAATCTTTGGTATGATTTCGGCATTGGCAAAGGTGGCAATATTATAGCATTGGCGGAACAGCTTTATAAGTCAACTGACATCCGTCATCTGATGGGTTGTATTGCGGAGAAAATTCCTCATATCCGCCCGGCTGATTTCTCTTTTGGCCAGCAGAAAATTTCAGAGCCAAGCTTTCAGGAATTGAAGATACAGCCCTTAGAATCTCCTGCTTTGTTTTCCTATCTGAAGGAAAGAGGTATTGATGTCAGAATAGCCCGGGCAGAGTGTAAGGAACTTCGCTATGAGCATGACGGGAAGAAATATTTTGCCATTGGATTTCCGAATATGGCAGGAGGTTATGAAGTCCGGAACCGATATTTTAAAGGCTGTATCGCTCCGAAAAATATCTCTCTTGTCAGACAGGCGGGTGAGCCACGGGCAACGTGTTATCTTTTCGAGGGCTTTATGGATTACCTTTCGTTTCTAAGTATCCGGGTGAATGATTATCCCGAACATCCCCGAATCGAAGAAAAGGATTATGTGATACTCAATTCGGTTTCCAATCTTGCCAAAGCAGAACATCTGTTACATTCATATACCCGAATTGGATGTTTCCTTGACAACGACCGGGCAGGGAGAGCAACGTATGAGAGCCTGAAAAGGACATTCGGAGAACGGCTTCGGGATATGTCGCCACATTATGCCGGACATAAGGATTTGAACGATTACCTGTGCCACAGAAACCGACAGGAAAAGGTAGGGAAAAAGGAACAAGACCAATCCTCAAAGCGGATGCAGAAACCACAGCCGGAAAGGAAAGGAGGCTTCCGGTTATAGCCCACTATAACTACACGCTTCGCTTACGTAGTTGTGGGCTCTCCCGAGAGGATTAGGACTTTGCCCTAATAACCCACAAGGCTTTGCCCTTGACCCACTCAGGGCGTTTCTCCCCTGAGAACCCAGAGCAAAGAGTGACCCTCTCTTTGCAATCTCCGCTTAGGGGAATATCCCCTAATAACCCTTTGCGGTTATGAGCGGAAACTACAATAGAAAACAATCAATAACCTAAAACAAAATGTAAGAAAATGGCAACTATAAGTAGCATACATATCAAGCCTTGCAACATCGCATCAAGCGAGGCTCATAACCGTAGAACTCCCGAATACCTGCGTAATATCGGAGAGTCCAGAATCTACATCGTTCCCGAACTGTCTTCCGACAATGAACAATGGATAAATCCCGATTTCGGACACGATGACTTGCGGATACACTATGACAACATCAGGCGTATGGTCAAGGAGAAGACCGGGCGTGCCATGCAGGAGAAGGAGCGTGAGCGCAAAGGCAGGAACGGTAAAATCATCAAAGTGGCAGGATGCTCACCCATCAGGGAGGGAGTGCTGCTCATCAAGTCGGACACTGCGCTGGAGGATGTCCGCAATTTTGGCGAAGAGTGTCAGAGGCGTTGGGGCATCACTCCGCTTCAGATTTTCATGCACAAGGACGAAGGACACTGGCTGAGTGGCAAGCCTGATGCCGATGACAGGGAGAGTTTCCGGGTGGGTGACAGATGGTTCAAGCCGAACTATCATGCCCATATCGTCTTTGACTGGATGAATCACGAGACAGGCAAGAGCCGGAAACTCAATGACGAGGATATGACCCAAATGCAGACCCTGCTGTCCGATATTCTTTCCATGCAGCGTGGGCAGTCCAAAGCGGACACAGGAAAGGAACATCTGGAACGTAACGACTACATCATTGAGAAGCAGAAATCCGAACTGCAACGCATAGATGCTGTTAGGAAATACAAAGAGTATCAGGTAGAACTTGCCGAGCAACAGGTTCAGGATGCAGAGAGCAGGACACAAGCACTGCGTGATGAAGCCCAAGAAAAAGAGAAACAGAGTAAAGACCTTGACAGGGCTATCAGCGATAAACGCTCCAAACTGAACAAGGAGAAAGGAAGCCAACTGCTCGGTGCTGTGGCAGATTGGGCTACTGGCAAGTCCAAAGCTTTGAAAGGCGACATTGAGGACTTGAAGTTTGAATTAGCCGAGGCACACGAAGCGATAGCCGAAGAACGTAAGCGAACACAAACAATGGTTGACAAGTTAGAAGACTATAAGGTACAAGGTGTAAAGCAACTGGATGCGGCTGTGCGTAAAATTACCTCACAGAAAAATGAGGAAATAGACAGATTGAAGAGCCGTATCTCATGGCAAAATCATATCATCGGTTGCCTCGGTTATCTTTTGCTTAAAACAAATGATATTTTCCGAAAAGCGGTTAATGGTATCATACACTTGGCTAAGGATTATTGGCAACAACGCTTCGATGCTGAACAAGTAATTGAGATTAAGAATGCCTTAAACCTATTTGGTGACGACAAACAATCTCGTCAGGCAGCTGGCGATTTCCTTTATTTCACCGCCAAGCAAAAAGGAAATTTTGACAGCAGAGAACAAATTAAAGCCCAACGAGAAATTGATAATGTTGTGGATGGGCATTATGACCATTCCATAAAGAGGGGAATTTCAATGAGATAGATAAGCACCATGAGAGTGTGCATTCATGTTTTCATGCAAATAGGATGCACACTCTCATGTCAAAATCGTTAAAGATGCTGTCATGTACTTTGACTTTTATCAAGAAGAGACATTTGTCTTCACGTATTCTTTAATATACAAACTTTCGCACAAAATAGTTCTCTTCAATAAATTTACCACCAAATTTGTGTTCCGGCATCATATGTAAAAATACGTCCTGCCCCTTTCTGATTGTAATCATGCAACAGCAATAATGCTCCTTCGGGTACATTCTGGAATATCAAAGAATCTGCTTCTGCGACTTGACGACTTAAAGATTCCCATTTATTATTCCAATACAACAATTCATATTTATGACCTTCTACAATACCATTGTCGGAATGTGTATCAATACCATATACAGGTAACTTTTGATGTATTATAACCGTTTCTGTTTTTTCCATGTCTATGTCCAAATATTCTTCTGTACCATCTTCATATATAATGACAGGGTATGACAATGGTGTCTTCTCTTTGGATAATGGTAAATATACAATGCCTTTTCCTTCATTCATACAACTTTTGGTTTCATTACCATCCCATAAGATACCCCTTCCTAAATTTCTGAAAGTA